>NZ_LBFC01000020.1 GCF_001990485.1 Thermosipho affectus
ATTAATTCTCATACCTTACCCACCTCCGTGTGTGTTATTTTTTAGCCCAAGGCACTCTGCAAGAATATTATCGGAAGTACAAAAGGAAACTTTAATTTTTTTAGAATAGTATCACTCTAAAATATTTTTTTGAAATTATTTCAGATATCGTAAACCCCATTTTCTCAAGTTCTAAAGCTATTTGTTTTGTAGATTTTAAGATCCTTATTTCAGGGTTATACCATATGGGGTTATTTTTATCATTAAAATCTGGCATCAAATAAATCAATGCACCTTTTTTTGTATTTTTTGGTAAGATAATTTTCGGATTTGTATTTATTATATTCATTCCCAACACCGCTTCGCTTTCTTCGTCTATTATTGAAAGTTCGTTTAATATATTTTTTGGTACTTTTTCATCAATGAAGTTTATTTTGTTACTTTTTAACTTTTGAAGAATTTCAAATAGTAGATCATTGTCGATATCAAATGGCCATTTATCTATAATTTTTTTTCTTCTTTCTTTTACGAGTTTAATTGAATCATTTGTGGGATATGGATAAGTATACAAGAAATTTGAAGATCTTTTCCATACACGTATGGGATTAATTATTCCGAAACCAGAGAATTTTTCAGAGATATTCCCACACCATATTATTTCATCGCTACTTTTTGAAAATTTTGGTGTTGTATATAAATAAAATCCATCGTATTCGTATTTTCCAAGTGACAGATCTCCAATTTTTGGATTTTTTTCACAGGATTTTATGTGATATTCAAATGCCTTTTTAAAATCTTCCTTTTCTTCAAAGATTTTTGCAAGTCTGTAGTAGTAAAATGGAAAATCATCAATATTTTTTATATTTGATAGTAATCTTTTCTTTCTTTCAAGGTCTTTTGTATTAAGTGCTGCAACGTATTTTGCATAATCTGAATCCGATATTAAGTTTAGGTATTCTAGTTCTTCATTTTGAGCATTTATTTCAAAAATTAATTCCTTTAATGAACCAAAATAGTCCATTATTTCTTCAAATGTTCCATCTATGTTTTTATCGAGTTTGGTTTTTAAATCATCGATGACGGGTTTGATAAACTTTGAGACAGTTTTATTTAATTCAATTGCCTTTTTGTAATATGATATTGCTGCGTTAAAGTTTCCAAGTTTTAAATAAACGTCACCGATTAAAGAAAGTATAATTCCCTGATTTTCTTCGTCGAATTTTTTTCTTATATTTGCAAGTATTTTAAGTAGTTTTTCTTTATTTTCAGAGTAATACTTAAAGAAGAACAAAATTTCTTTAATTGAATGGATATCCTCTTCTGGATTTTCAAATATAAAGTTAACTAGGTAATCTTTTTTGTCAAGAAGTTTTTTTACTACAAATTTTTGGAATCGCGTTTCTGCGAAATGTTCTATTCCCGATAAATGTATACCATTGTCTAAATATTTATAGATGGTGTTCCACACATTAATTTTTAAGTTATTTCTCAATATGTATTTTAAAAGATCATCTACAATGTAGTGTATATCTTTCAGAAATTTTATGTTGTGTATCTTTGATATTTCTTCAAATATATTTGAAAGAAATCTTTTAATGTTTTCGCCGGTTCTTGGGGCAATTTCACAAGATTTTTTTATATGATATTCAAATTTTTCTTTATCCTGTTTTATCAAGTAATATTTTGCAAGTATTGTATGTGCAGTAGCTTTATATTTGAATCCCACGATTGTCCATTTGAATTTTTCTGGTTTTTTTTCGGCGTATTTTATTTTTTCTAAAAAGAGTTTTGCATATTTAAATTGATTTTCCAAATCATCCATTTTTTCATATAAAGCCATTAGTCCGAAATATGGATCGGGATATTCAGGTGAAACTAAAGCTTTTTCAAATAACTCTTTTGATAGATTGTATAGTCCTTTATTTAAAGCGTCGATGCCAAATAAAAATAGAAATTCCACACCAATTCCAGGGACTTTTTTTAGTTTGTTTATTTCATTTAGTGTTTTTAAACCCACTTCGTATTTTCTATATTTATATTTTGATATTGCTTCGGTTTTGTAAAGCTGTACAAGATAATAAATTTTTTCAAGTGGGTTAATATTCTTATTTTCAAGGTGTTTTAAAATTAAATTTCTTGTTCTATTATATTTTTTTTCTCGAAGTTCTCTTGTCCAAATATAACCATAATGGTATATAATAAAAGGTGCATCAATAACTTTTCCCTTGTGGATAGGTTGATTGTGCACAATATTTTGGTATTTTACTGTTCCATTTCTGAAAATTCTGGGGGTAGAAGCGGTTTCCGTTTTTTTTAGGTCCCAATCCAGATAACTTAATGTGGGAAGATATACGGTATTGATATCTTTTGGGAGTGTTTTCAAAAATTTTCTTATTTGTTTGAAATCTTCTTTTACTTCTTCATCTGCGTCAAAGACCATTACCCATTCACATGTTGGATATTTTAAAGAATTATTTCTCGCTTCTGAAAAATCCCCTTTCCATGGATGAAAATATAATTTATCGGTATATTCTTTTACAATATCTGGTGTTCTGTCCGTTGATCCTGTATCTACCACTATAATTTCGTCAGCAATATCTTTTATGCTTTCAAGTGCTCTTCTAATATTGTGCTCTTCGTCTTTGACTATCATGGCAACAGATAGAAGACATTTGTTCATTTTTTACACCTCTTTTATTTTTCTTAATAGTTTTCTTTCAACGTTATGGGGTACCCACGTTGATATATTTCCTCCAAAAAATGCCACTTCTTTCACTAAACTTGAAGATATAAAAGAATATTTTTTGTCTGTCATCAAAAAAACCGTATCTACAGTCGGGCACATTTCTTTATTTGCCATGGCCATTTGAAGCTCATATTCGAAATCTGTAACGGCTCTTAATCCTCTGATAATTACATCGATTTTGTGGTTTTTTAAATAATCTATTAATAATCCTTTATAATAATCTACCTTGACATTTTTTATGTCTTTTGTACATTCTTTAATCATTTCTATTCTTTCATCTAGTGAAAAAGTATACTTTTTTCTTTTATTTTCCATTACTACCACAAATACTTCTGAAAATATCTTTGTTGCCCTTTTAATTATATCTAAATGCCCATAAGTTATAGGATCAAAAGAACCTGGATAGATTGCCTTCATATTTTAACCTCCATGTGAAATGTCTATATTGTAAAATGCAGTATATTTTGGATCAAAGGATAGTTTTACAGTTCCAATTGGGCCATTTCTTTGTTTCCCGATTATTAGTTCTGTTATATGAGGTTCTGTAGTTTTTTCCTTTTTGTAATATTCCTCACGGTAAAGAAAAAGTACCATGTCTGCATCTTGTTCAATTGAACCAGATTCTCTTAGGTCACTTAGTCTTGGTCTTTTATCTTCTCTTTGTTCTACCGCTCTTGACAATTGAGAGAGTGCAACAATTACTATATCTAACTCTCTTGCTAAGAGTTTTAGCGAACGTGAGATTTCGGATATTTCTTGTTGCCTATTTTCTCTGTATGATTTAGTGCTCATCAACTGGAGGTAATCTATAAATATCACTTCTATTCCGTACTCTTTTTTCATTCTTCTTGCCTTTGCACGCAAAGATCTGGGATTAAGATTAGCTTCGTCATCAACTATGATATTGGTTTTGTATAGTTTTCCCGTTGCGGTAAGTAGTCTTTGCCATTCTTCATCTGTAATATTTCCCCTGCGTAATTTTTGAAGTTCGACAAATGCTTCCATGCCTAGAAGCCTTTGTACAAGTTGTTCTTTACTCATTTCAAGACTAAATATTCCAACAGGAATATTAAAATCAAGTGCCATATTTTTGGCAACGTTGAGTGCAAAAGCGGTTTTACCAACGCTAGGTCTTGCGGCTAAGATGATAAGATCAGATTTATGAAATCCAGAGGTCATTTCATCTAAGAATTTATATCCCGTGGGAATGCCTGTTACCACATTTAGAGTACCACTTTTGTTTTTTTCCCTTAATGTTTCCAGATTTTCAAACACTTGGTGTAGTATTGTATTCATAGGTAGATAGGTTCTAGAAGTTTTTGATTCGGCAATTTCAAATATTAATCTTTCTGCATTATCGAGAATATCATCTACGTCTCTATCTGAGGTAGCATCTTCAACAACTTTAGATGCCGCTGAGATTAAAGAGCGTAAAATAGATTTATCTCTTACTATTTGAGCATATGTTTCAATATGTGCAGAAGTTGGGACAACATCTGCAAGTTGTGCAACATAAAGTTCACCACCAATAAAGTCGAGTTTTCCCTTAGTTTTTAATCTGTCGCAAATAGATATAACATCTATTGGAGTACCTTCATCGTATAATTCTTCTATTGCTTTAAAGATTTCTGCGTTTTTTTGATCATAAAAATCTTTTGAGCTAACGATTGGTATTATAGATTCTATGGTTTCAGGATCTATTAGAATACTACCAATAACAGCTTGTTCTGCTTCTAGATTGTGAGGCGAGTTTCTCATTTTTTTCCTCCTTTTCCTAGGAAAGATTATATCATAAAATAAGACCCCAGATTATACAATCCGGGGTCTCTATTTCTTGGAAAACTGGTTCCAAGGGGGGATAGGGGGTCGCTGCTCACAACTAAAATAACACATGTTTTGTTACATCTCAAGACATGTGAAAAAAAGATTAAGTTAAAAAAGTTAAAGTTCTGTGAGTTGCGAAATATTAGGATAAGCAGCATTATATGTGTTTTACAGTCAAAATTGCAGAAAAATTTACTTTTTCGATGTTAACAATTGAAGAAGAATGAAAAATTAATCTGACAATTTATTAACGATGTTAAATAATAGTTTGGTGGCATTTACATCATCTTCGTTGTATTTCAAAATTTCATCTAGTATTTTGTCATCTTTTGTTTTTAGGAAGTCTTCAAATTTATGTACTACGATATTTCCGTTTAAATTTGTTCTCCAATTAAATCCCAAATATTTTGCTATGGATTTAAGAGAGTAAGATATTGTTGGGATTGCAATATGATTGTGGTAGATTTTATATAAATCTACAAACTCAATATTTGTTTTTTTTAAGTTGTATTTTTTAAATAGTTTATTGATTTGTATAGGTTCATAATTGTAGTAATGATATACGGGAAGTTTTTTATTTGATAGAAAACTTATAAGTTTTTTGAATTCTGTTTTTTCATCTTCTCTTTTAAGTGATAAAAATGGAATGTATCTATCTTCATACAAAACACCAAAGAGAAAATTAAAGTTTTTGTAGCTTTCTATGTCAAGAAAAATACCTGGTTTTAATTTTTTAACAGGGTTGTATAGAATGATTTTTTTGTATATAAAAGCCTTTGCTTGTGCAATTATTTTGTCCGATTTTTCTCCAAATATTTCTTTTACAACCTCTTTCATTTCTATTATATCGTCTAGTTTTTCAATACCCTTTTCTTTTAAATTTTTAAGTCTAAACTTTCCAATTCCTCTGATCAATGAAAGATCTTTTGCTTTAATTAGTTCATTAGTACATTCTAAACTGTATTTGCAAAATTTACATTCTGGATTGAGAATTGGTTTGGGAACTTTTTTGTTTAAAAAATCGTAAATTATATTTTTAAAGGAATCTACATGTTTTTTCCAAGGAATTTGTGATGTATAGTATTTACTCTTGAATATGACATCTATTTTTTTGTCGGTATAGCTTGAAACTACAAATGCATATCCTGCAGCCTCAAGGTAATGATATTGGTAAAGTTTTTTCCCTCTTCTATGGGAAATAATTGTTATCTTATTATCATCTATTTTTAGATCTATGTTTTTAGCATAAAGGGTTAGACCGTAAATTTCAAGTGAGATTGATACGTTTTTTAAAAATCCGCTTTTGTTAATTTTTTGTGTTATAGTTGATTCTACTTTTTCATCTTTGGATTCCAAGATAAACTTTCGTGGGCAAAAGAGATATGTTCTAATCTTTGAAATACAAAAAAGCATTTTTTCACCCAATCTAGATATAAACAACTTATCATCCTATTATATTATAAACGATATATTAATTATTACACTTTCTTCTGAATTTTTCAATATATGCATCAAAGCACGTTATTGATTGTTGGTTGTTATAGCGACTAGTTTATTTTTTCGAAAAATTCAAGGAAAATGATATAATAGATGTAAATCATAACATGTGGGGGTGGTTAAAGTGGAATTAATTAATCCTAAAAATGCTCCAAAAGCAGTAGGTCCATATTCTATAGCAGTAAAGACGGGAAATTTAGTTTTTGTTTCTGGTCAATTACCAATAACGGAAAATGGGGAATTGGTAAAAGGAGATATAAAAAGGGAAACTGAAATAATAATGAAGAATATAGAAATAATATTGAAAGAAGCGGGGAGTGCCCTTGGAAAAATTGTAAAGATAAATGTCTATATCAGGGATATGTCAAAGTTCTCAGAGTTTAATGAGATATACGAAAAGATGTTAAATGGGCACAAACCAGCAAGAGCTGTGGTTGAGGTTTCAAATCTTCCAAAAGATTCGGATATTGAAATTGAGGCGATAGCAGAGGTATGAATTTTGAAAGGCTATATGATGTATTAAAGGCTACCTATGGCAATCTTGGAAAATGGTGGCCCGGTGATAAAGAAGAAATATTAATAACTGCAGTTTTAACGCAAAGTACGAATTGGAAAAATGTAGAATATGCAATGGAAAATATTTACAAGCTTACAAATAAAGAAAGACTTTTGGATTTTCTTTATAAACTTCCAAAGGATGAATTAGCAAATCTTATAAAACCGGCAGGTTTTTTTAATATTAAGGCACAGAGATTAAAAAATTTATTGGAATTTTTCAAGAAATACAATTTTGATTTAGATACAATTTCGAGAGAAGAAAATTTGAGGGATAAATTATTGAAAATAAAAGGAATCGGCAAAGAAACAGCCGATTCCATTTTGTTATATGTTTTTGAAAAACCCGTATTTGTTGTGGATGCATATACGAAAAGGATATTGAATAGAATATACAATTTAAAATTAGAAGATTATGATGAAATACAAGAGCTATTTTATAAGTATTATCCAAAAGACGTACAATTGTACCAAGAGTTTCATGGGTTAATAGTTGAGCATGCAAAAAGGTATTGTAGAAAAAAGCCATTATGTGATTCTTGCTTTTTCCACAAATGTGCCTATTTTACATCACCTTTTCTAACATATTGAAGTGTAAATGTTGCTAGAATAAACGATATTATCGAAAAATACAACAAAGAATCATAACCTAGTTTATCTATGAAAAATCCTGAAACAGGTGGTGCAATTATATTTGCACTCATTGAAAAGAAATAGTACAAGCCTGTGTATCCACCTAGTTTTTCTTCACTTGTCATATCGACTACTGTTGGAAGTGAGTTAACATTTACCATTGCCCATCCCATACCGCCTAGTGAAAAGTATATAAATAGCAAATAGGTTATAATCTTGGGGGAGTTTAGTAAATACACGGACAAAACTGTAAGCATTGAAATTAAAGTGACTATTAATAGACCAATGGTCATTGTTTTTTTTCTGCCAATTTTTGAACCTATGAATCCAGCCGGAATAGAGAATAACATAAACGTAAGAGAGAAAAACCCCAATATAAATGCCCCTGTACTTTCACTTATCCCAATTCTAAATTTTGCGTAACTTGTAAAAAATGTTTCAAGAGCGTTATATCCTGTAAACCAAAATAATATGGAAAGCAAGATCATTAAAAGGCTTTTTTCTTCTGACAAAAATACGTCTTTTAGATTTATCTTTAATTCATTAAAACTTTTTGAAAAAACATTTGAAAGTTTTATATTATCGCCTGTTTTAATTTTATATTTGCTGTCTTCTTTAATAAATATAACGACAAGAAGTGAAGCAACTACCATGATTATAGCTCCAACCCAAAATGGAAGAGCGTAATTTTTGTCGTATAAAGGTTTTCCCGCAAAATATGCAAGTAAAGCGCCTAATCCTCCCATGAAGTTTATTATTCCGTTAGCTTGGCTTCTAAATTTTGGTGGTGTAATGTCGGGCATTAAAGCAATTACTGGGGATCTAAAGAGTGCCATAAAAAAGTTCATGAGGATAATATTTAACATGAAGAACCAAAGAATATGTAAGTTTCTAGATAGAGGTATCAAAGAAAAGAAGATGGCTCCAAGAGGTGCTCCAACAAGTATGTAAGGCATTCTTCTTCCGAGCTTTGTTCTTGTTTGATCACTTAATACTCCAATGAGAGGTAACATAAATATTGCAAAAATATTGTCGATAGTCATTATAAATCCGATACTTGTGGATGAAAGAGAGAAATCTTTTAGAAAGATTGGCACGTATGCATTATATAATGGCCAGAGAATGCTTATTCCAAAAAAACCAAATCCAAGTAAGAACAGCTTTTTATGATTTTTCACTTTATCCCCCCTTAAAGAATTTTTCAAATTTTATTATAGCATACCTATGATATAATAAATAAAAATGTGAGGGGTGAGATAATGTTGAAAGTTGCTTTAATTGCACATGATAAGAAAAAATTGGATTTGGCAATGTTTGTAAAGGAATGGAAAGAAGTATTTGAAAAATGTGAATTGTTTGCGACTAGAACAACAGGAAAGATAATAGAGGAAAAAATAGGACTTAAGGTAAACAAGTTAAAATCGGGACCATATGGTGGAGATTTACAGATAGGAGCTTTAATTGTCAATGGTGAAATTGATTTTGTTGTATTCTTACGTGATCCATTAACTGCACAGCCTCACGAACCAGATGTTTCGGCGCTTTTAAGGGTATGTGACGTACATAATATACCACTTGCTACTAATTTGTCTACTGCTGAAGGGTTAGTACTTGAAATAAAGAGAAAACTAGAAGGAGGATAATATGGTATTTGTGTTTGATTTAGATGGAACTTTGTTGAATAATAATTATACAATTTCCGAAAAAACTATTAACTTTATAAAGTCTCTTGAAAGATGTGGTCATAAGTTGGTTTTTGCAAGTGGCAGAATGTTGATTTCAATAAAAAAGGTGATCGAAAAATTCTTTGAAAAAGAATACCCTATAATAGCGTATAACGGTGGAATGGTTTATTTACCAGAAGAGGGAATAGTATTTGAGAAGTTTTTAGACTTTTCAAGTGCAAAAAAAGTTATAGAATTTTTAAGAAGCGAAAATGTGCATAGACAAATATATGTGGATGATAAATTATATGGAGAAGAGGACAATGACGAAATAAAGTTTTACGCCAAACACGCAAGTGTAGATTATTATATAGTAGATGATCTAGTAAAATTGCTAAGGGAAAAATTACCGGTAAAAATTCTTTCAGTTGTAGATAAAGAAAAAATAAAATTGTTAAAAGATAAACTAAACAGTTTAGATTTAGAAATTGATGTATTTAAGAGCATGGATATATTTTTGGATATAGTCCCAAAAGACATAAATAAAGGTGAAGCTTTGGAGTTTTTGATAAAAAAATTGGATTTAAAAGGAGAAATAGTGGCCTTTGGTGATAATTATAATGATATTCCCCTTTTTAAAGTAGCAAGCATTTCAATTGCCATGGGGAATGCAAGTAATGATGTGAAAAGGGAGGCAGATTATATTGCACCGTCAAATAATGAAGATGGTGTTTATAGTGCTCTTGTTGAGTTATTTTCAGATTGTATTTCCTGCTAAAATTTCAAATCAACCTCTTGAAGATATTTTAAATGATGTTTCGCTGGTTTGTCTTGGAAGTTTAGGAGATTTGACCTTGGCATATGATGCGGGAAAGGCGGCTGGTTACTTGTTAAAAAAAGAAGGGTATGATGCGTATGTTGTAGGAGTATTGGATACCTTAAGTTTAGATGATAAAGAGCCTTTTCATCGTGTTAATAATTCGGCGTATATAACTGCGCATGTCTATTCTTTATTTTCAAAGGGTTTGTTAAGTGCAGGAATAATTCCAATATTTGATGGTAGAGTTATAGATAAGGAAATAATCTATTCTTTAAATACGAGGAATGCAACATACCCTATTGTTGTTGAGACTGAATCTGAAAAAGAAAAATTGGATAAGTACAAAGGAAGTATTATTTTAAAAGATGAATTGGAAGGTTATATTGACAGGGTAAAGTTGTTTTGGAATTTAAAGGAAGTTGATGTAGAAGCTATAAGGATGAAAATTTTAAAGAATTCAATAATTTGGCTTGGCGGAGAAGAAAAGATATACGTAAATCAAATTTTTAGAAATGATGGGCTTATAATATTTTCAAAAGATATCCTAGGTTATGCGAGAGATGTGCTTGAAGGATATGAACCTGCTACTGGAAGGAAGCCATGGTAGAAAATGGGAGGTGTAGATTGTGTGGGTATATATAAAGGATCTGAAAGATTACATTGGAGAAGAAGTGGAGTTAAGAGGATGGGTATGGAGAAGTAGAAGTAGTGGAAAAATTGCCTTTATTAATATGAGAGATGGTACTGGAATAGCTCAAGTGGTAGTTGAAGCATCTTCTGTTGATGAGGAAACTTTTAAAAATTCTAGAAAACTTAGAATGGAATCTTCTTTAATAGTTAGAGGAATTGTCAAAGAAGAAAGAAGAGCACCAGGTGGGGTTGAGCTTCATGCAAAAGAAGTTATTCCCATCCAAATTCCAAAAGAAGATTTTCCAATAAATAAACCAGATCATAGTATTGAGTATTTGATGGATCATAGGCATCTTTGGTTACGTTCAAGAAGGCAAATGCATATTTTATACATAAGAGATGCCGTGTTAAGGGCTATAAGAAAATTTTATTGGGAAAATGGTTTTGTACAAGTGGATACTCCAATATTCACTGGTGCAATTGGTGAGTCGGCAGGTAATTTGTTTGAAATAGATTATTTTGATTATGGTAAAGTATACCTTGCTCAAACTGGTCAATTATATTTGGAAGCTGCGTGTATGGCACTTGGGAGGGTGTTTAATTTAGGACCTACCTTTAGAGCGGAAAAATCTAAAACAAGAAGACATCTTATTGAATTTTGGATGAATGAAGCGGAAGTTGCGTATTTTGAACATGAGGACAATTTGAAATTGCAAGAGAGCTTAGTATCGTACATAGTAAAGTATGTGCTTGAAAATGCAAGAGATCATCTTGAAGCGTTAAATAGAGATATTTCTAAATTAGAAAAGATAGAAGCTCCATTCCCGAGAATTACTTATACAGAAGCGGTAAACCTTCTTCAAAAGAAAGGATATAATATAGAATGGGGTGATGATTTTGGAGGCGATGAGGAAACAGAGATTGCAAAACAGTTTGAAAAACCTGTGTTTGTAACGCATTATCCAAGAAAAGCCAAAGCATTTTATATGCAACCTGATCCAGATAATCCAGATGTGGTTTTGTGCGATGATTTAATTGCGCCAGAGGGATATGGAGAAATTATAGGAGCTTCTCAAAGAATCCACGATTATGATTTGCTTGTAGAAAGGTTGAAAGAATTTAACTTACCCGTTGAAGCATACGATTGGTACCTTGATTTGAGAAGATTTGGGACTGTTCCACATAGTGGGTTTGGTTTAGGAATAGAAAGAACAATAGCCTGGATTGCAGGGTTAGAACATATTAGAGAAGCAATACCATTCCCAAGAACACTATACAGGATTCATCCATAAAGTGAGTCCAAGCCTTTGTGGCTTGGACTTATTTTTTATATACCTTTGTGAATTTTTCCTTTACGTATTCAATAAAGTATTTTGGATTAAGTTCTTCGTTTGAAATTTCCTTTATAAGTTCAATTGGCATAAGAGTTTTTCCTTTGGAATGTACTTTTTTGCGCAGCCAGGAAAGTATTTCGATAAATTGACCTTTTTCTACTTTTTCTCCAAAATTTGGGATATCCTTTTTCATTGTATAATAGATTTGAGCAGCGTATAGATTTCCAAGCATATATGAAGGGAAATAACCAAAAGAGCCGTGAGCCCAGTGAACATCTTGTAATACTCCAAATGCATCATTTTTTGGTACTATTCCAAGGTATTCTTTCATTTTTTTGTTCCACAACTTGGGTAGTTCATCAACGGTTATCCTATCGTTGATTAATGCTTCTTCGAGTTCAAATCTTAACATTATATGTAAATTATATGTTACTTCATCTGCTTCGGTTCTTATTAGTGACCTTTCAACTGTGTTGATAGCTCTCCAGAATTCTTCTACTTTCACGTTTTTGAAATTTGGAAAGTATTTTGTAAATTTTGGGTATATAAATTTCCAAAACTCCAAACTTCTTCCCACAATATTTTCCCAAAATCTCGATTGACTTTCATGAATGCCCATGGAAGCACCATCACCAATGGGAAGACCTCTGAATTCCTCTGGAATACCTTGTTCATACAAAGCATGGCCACACTCGTGAATTGTGCTAAATATCGAATTTTTGATATCGTATTTGTCGAATCTTGTGGTTATTCTTATATCGTTATGTGAAATAGATATGGTAAATGGATGTGCGGAAATATCTAATCTACCTGCACCAAGGTCATAATTTAAAATCTTTAAAAGTTCCATAGAAAATTCCTTTTGTTTTTCTATACTGTATTTGCCTTTTAGAATTTCCGTGTTTGGTTTATTGCCACTATCAAGTTCGTTGATAAATTCAACTAAAAATTTTCTAAGCTCTACTATTATGCTTTTTAGTTGATCTGTTTTAAGACCAGGTTCATAGTCGTCAAGTAGAACGTCGTATTTGTTACTTTCATAACCTATACATTCTATTACTTTTTTCTCTAAATCTACCACTTTTTTCAAATGAGGTTTAAATATTTCAAAATTATCTTTTTCTTTTGCCTTTTGCCATGCTTGTTGGGATAAAGCTGTTTCAAATTGTAATTCTTTGAAAAGTTCAGGTGGTATTTTTTCATGTTTTTCAAATTCTTTTTTTACTAATTTTAAGATTGCTTTATCTTCATCATCCTCTGGGGTAGCAGATTCTAGTAACTCCTTTGTTTTCTCTGAGATAAATTCTTTAAAAACATACGTTGAAATTTCACCAATAATTTCCGCCCTTTTTTCAGCTGCCTTTTCAGGCATATACGTTTCCATGTCCCAGTGTAATAAAGAAAGGGCGTTTTCAAATTTTGATAATCTTTTTAGATGTTTTTTTAGTTTTTCCATTTTTGTCCCCCTTTACTGCAATTTTTTGTGCATTTCAGATTGTATTAAAAGTGATTCAAATCCGTTTTCCACTAGTGCAGTATACATGGGATCATCTTCTGGGACGGAAGTTGCAGAGATAATTTTACAGTTTGTTTCATTTCTCAAAAAAGCTATTGCAACTTTTGCAATTTCATCCCATTTTTCTTTGTCTTTTGTTCCAAGATCAACTATATAAGTGGTGTTATCTTCGTTTTTCCCCCACACAAGATAACCTTCAGTTTTGTCGGTAATCAATCTTACATGGTTATATCTTCCATTTGCAAGAAGTAAGGTTACAGGTTCACGTTGCCAATTTGGTTTTCTACCAGACAATTGAAGGTTTAGTGAAAGAGTGTAGATATACCTTGGTTCGACTTTGATAGATCTAAAATATATATCTTTACTTTTTACATTTTTATTAATTAAGAGATGTAATTTTCGTCTTTCTCTAAAACCATGTTTTTCGTAAAATCTATATGCCCTTGAGTCTTTTGTTATAACTTCCAAAGATATTGTTTGAATGCCTTTCCATTTAAGATAGTTTGTTGAATGTTCGAGGATAAAGCTTGCAGTTCCAGTTCCTCGTTCTTCTTTAACGACCCCCATTGCATCGATTCTAGCCCTTTCATGTCTTATGCTGTTAACTATGAATCCTACGGGCTTGGTGTCTCTCAAAAATATGAAACTATCTTCAAGAAATATGGAATTTTCTCTGACATCCATTTCAAAATTTACTACATTCCAATTTACAGGAACAGTGTAATCTTGGAAAACCTTGTTTACAAAGTTCACAAAATCAATTAAAGAATATTCATTCAGAGTTAATATTTTTAGATTCATTTTCCCCCCCCTCTTTTGAAAAATTCAAAATACTTTTCGCCATGTTTTCGTCTAATATCCCTAATATGGCAATGTTTAGCATTCCAGTTGCTTTGGATAAAGTTTTTTTATCCGCAATTTCAACGAAGGGAACATTTGATATATCACATCTTATTTTTATATCTTTTTTTACCCTTTGTCCTGTATCCTTAGCTATTAATATTACTTTTGTTTTTATTTTAGGGTTTTTAATGTATTCACGTATATTATCTTTTCCATATACCAATTTTTTTGCTTTTGATGCAAATCCAAGAAGAGTTAAAATTTTTTGCTCATTCACACTTACACCTCCATATTGTATGAATCTACACAAGCAAATGCATTGTGATTATGTATAGATTCGTAACTTTCCACCTCAACTTTGAACCATTTGAGCTTTGGGTTATTTTTTAATTCAAGTGCAATGTCTCTTGCAACGTCTTCTACAAATTTAGGGTTTTCGTATGCTTTTTCTGTTAAAAATTTTTCGTCAGGTCTTTTTAAGAGAGAAAATAATGGTACGCTTGAGTGTTTTTCAGCAATTTCTATAAGTTCTTCAAACCATACGAGGTCTGATGTTTCTACTTCAATTCTTACGTGTGCCCTTTGATTATGTGCGTTATATTTGCTGATCTCTTTTGAGCAAGGACACAAAGTTTGCACAGGCACTTCAACTACAATGAAAAATTCGCATTTTTCTGGTCCATCATATGCTTTAAAACCACAAGTATATTCCATATAGCTTTCTATTTTTGTTACAGGTGCTTTCTTTTTGATAAAATATGGAAACATTATTTCAATTTTTGCACTTTTTGCCTTTAGGGTTTTTTTTAAATCATCTAGAATCATCTTAATATTTTTGGGATCAATTTTTAAGTGAAATTTGTTAAAGACTTCTAAAAACCTACTCATATGAGTGCCACGAAAGTCTTTTGGAAGATCTACATACATGTTGATTTTTGCAATTGTGTTTTGTACTTTATTTTTTCTATCGAGTACTTGAATTGGATATTTTAAATCTTTGATTCCTACATGTTTTAGTGGGATTTCCCTTGTATCTTTTTCACTTTGTACATCCCTCATAACTACTTCCTTTCTAATAGATATTTTAATTCGTTTAAGTTATTTTTGTTTATATATTTTTCAAATCTTAAATCACCATTTACATACATCTCGTACGCTTTGTTTAGCTTTTTTGAGTAATTTAGTTCATTTTTAATCTTTTCGTATGAAAAAAAGGTAAATAAAAATAAAAAGGCAAAAATTGTAATTAGTATAAGATAAAATTTTTGCATGTGCTCACCTCAATTGCGCATCAAAAAAACTTGGAAGAATTATATTTTTATTACTTTTTAAATGCATATGTATTTTTAATAAGTATTCTTTTGCACAAATTTCCCAAGTGTACTTATTTATTACCCTTTCATAGCTTCTTTTACTAAATAGTTGGTGATTTTTTCGTAAATCTAGTGCTGCTTTTCTAAATTCTTCTTGAGTTGATACCAAATATCCATATCTTCCGTTGTCTAGTATTTCAACAGGACCGCCACTTTTTGTTGCGATCACTGGAAGTCCACAGGCCATTGCTTCAATAATTGCAAGTCCAAAAGGCTCGTAGTGTGACGTTAATGCAAAAATTCCATTATGTTTTGCAGCCGAATTATAAAGTTTTGCCAGTTTTTCTTGAGATGTGATTATTAAAAACTTCCCCCCTGCTTTTTTTGTTTTTTCTATTATTTCCCTTTGATAGCCAGAGTACTCTTTTGTTTTTTTTCTTAGTACCAATATTAGTGTGTAATCTTTTTTTAGATAGTTTTCAAAACTTTCTATTACAAATTCTATATTTTTTTTGGGATCTATTCTACTTGAAATTATTATTGGTGGTTTGTTTTGAAAAACATCTTTAAATTCATCTGATTCATCAATATGAAATATTTTTGTGTTTACACCTGGAGGTATCACAAAGATTTTATGTTTTATATCTTGATATAAATCTAAATACTCATTGTGTGTATATTGGTGTTGTTTTTCTTGTGATGTGCTTGCAACAATAAAATTTGCATATTTCATTGCACATCTTTCTGCACTTATACGTATTGAGAATCTATACTTTTTTTCTGCGTCTTTACTATGTTTAAACTTGTCTTTTTTTTGGGCACCAAGTGAATGTGCAGTAAATGAATACGGAATATTTGTTAGTTTTTTAAACATTGCTCCGGAAATTCCACCATCACCGTAGTGAGTTGTAACAAAATCAGGTAGTCTTTCTTTTTGGTAAAATTGGTATATCTTTTTCACATATTCTCCCAAAAAATCCCAGAGTTTTTCTTTGTTGAGAAAATTTTTTCCTCCAAATTCTATCCTAACAATTCTTACGTTTTCTGCGTCTTCATAATAATCAAAATCTTTTGAAAATTCCGGCCATTTTTCATCTGTCATTTTTCTTGTTATTATATCTACTTTATAACCAAATTTTCCCATTGCCTTTGCAAGTTCTTTAACGTAAATTAATTGTCCTCCAAAATCTGGGTGCTCAGTTAAATGACTGTCATTTTTATCGAAATTTCCTTGAGGATTAAAGAATGCTATTTTCATACTTTTCCACCTCTTTGAGGTAATCTGATATATCTTTTAATTTAACAACTCCACCAATTTCTTCGATAACGTGAATTGAGATAACTGTACCGAGTAAAGCTGCTTTGAAAATTGAAAAATCATTTAATAGTCCATAATATATGCCACTCCAGAAGGCATCACCTGCGCCAGTGGTATCCACCACATTTTTGGAGAGTAATTTGATGTGCTTTATCTTATGACCGTCTGAAACTAGAGATCCTTCCTTGCCCATGGTTAGTATAACGTATTTTATGCCAAATGTATGCAATAACTCTATATATCGTTCCTCGGGTAAAATTCCAAATATTTCTCTTGCATCATCTAGCGATGGTTTTATAATATATGTATTTTTTAATATTTCGTATATTGGATCTAAATCTATTTTTTTGCGCGGAAATAGTTTTTTCCTGCAGTTTGGATCAAATGCAATTTTTATATTTTTATTTGCTACTATTTTCTTAATTTTTTCAGTTTTGTGTGTTATTGCCCAGCAACTTACGTGTAGAAATTTTATATTCTTTAAGTTAAATCCTTCAGGTATTTCTAAATTTTTGTCTTCATCTCTAAAAGGAATAAAATCTGGAGTTTTAGGCGATGCTAAAATAATTACCGTTGAAGTATTTCCACGACCTATTTGAATGTATTTTGTTTCTAAATTCTCAGATTTTAAGGTTTCAATGATTTCTCTTCCAAAAAAATCATTTCCTACTCTTGAAATTATAATGGGTTTTATTCCCAGTTGATTTAAATTTCTCGCGATGTTTAATGGACTTCCACCTATTTTCTTTAAAAATGTTTTTCCGTCTGTTGAAATTAGGTCTATTAAACTTTCACCCAAAAATGCTATCATTATTTCACCTCTATTTTTTATTTTATCATAGATTTATGGTAAAATATTAAAAAAGGTATTATAAGGAGGGATTAGATGCTAAAATTTACTATAAGCAAGGAGGAATTAGAGAAAAAAATAGCAGTTGCTGCAGATGCAGTAGGTTCAAGAACTGTTGATCCTATTTTACAGTGTTTACTCTTTTCCTATGAAGATAATTCTTTGAAGATTTACTCTGCAGATATGCAAACTTTTGTTATCTCAAAGCTTAATGTTTCAGAGATAGAAGGTAGTGGAAAATTTGCCGTAGATGCAAAATTGCTAGAAGAGATTGTAAAAAATTTGGAAAATGAACAGGTGTTATTTGAATATGATACAGGAAAATTAAATTTGAAGAGCGGAAAGAGCTCTTTTAATCTTTCAACATATTCCGATGCGGATAAATTCCCACAGATTGATATAGAAGATTCTGGGATAAAGTTCGAACTTGAAACTTCAATTCTATCTGAAATGATAGATAGAGTTTTGTTTTGTGCATCTACTGAAAGTACAATGAGGGCATTGAATGGAGTTTATTGGGAAGTTAAAGGAAATTACTTAAGATTAGTGGCAAGTGATGGGTATCGTTTGGCACTCACAGAACAAAAGGTGGATATTGACACAGATATAGATTTTATTCTATCGCTAAAGAGTATGAAAGAATTGGATAATTTAATTAAACAAACCGATGAACCTATTTTAACTGTTAAGTTTGATCACAAAAAGATGTCAGTTACTGCTGGTGACATAGCGGTAATAATGAGAATAGTTGAAGAAGTTTTCCCAGACTATAGGAGAGTTTTGCCAAAAGCCTTTAAAACAAGGATAGTATTTAATAAAAACGAATTTTTAGAAGCATTGAAAAGAACAATGATAATTTCAAAGAGGGGGAGCGAAAAGGTACAATTGCAAATTATAGAAGATATACTTGTTTTAAGCAGTCAAAGCCAAGAGTACGGAGAAGTAAAAGAAGAAATTTCCATAGAGAAAGAGGGAGAAGATTTGAAAATAAACTTTAATCCTAAATTTTTGAACGAAGCAGTAAAAAAAGTTGAGGAAGATGAGGTGGTATTTAACTTTGTGGATGATTTGAGCCCAATGCAAATTAACTCAAAAGATGTAAATGAATATTTGTATATAGTATTGCCTGTAAGGGCATGAAAGGATGAATAAGATGAAAAAAGGTTTTACTTTGATAGAATTGTTAATAGTTTTAGCGGTTATTTCTGCTTTGCTTTCTGTTGCAACTCCTCTTGCGTTAAGATCTGTTGCCAAAGCAAAGGCCACGCAAGTTGCTATGAATCTTAGAGCGCTATTAACCTCTATTGAACAGGCTATTTTGTTGTACCCCGATGAATTCAACGTTCAAGAATTAGATGGTCAAGACATTGTTTTAAAGTTGTACGAAAAGGGGTTTATCAATACGAATTTGTCGGTAAAAGGTTATAAGATTGATATAGATAAGCCAAATAATAAATTTGTTATTAAATATACAGGAAAAGATATAGATCTTACATTGGTTAAGAGTAGTTATCCCGCTGTGAAAACTGGAGTAGAAAATGGTGAAGAATATGTTTATGTGGAGGTTAATATTCCGTGATTAAGTTAGAAAACGTTGGAAAAAGATATGGGAAGAGTTGGGTGTTAGAAAATATAACTTTTCATACAGAAGAGGGCAATGTTATTGGAATTATAGGAAAAAATGGAAGTGGAAAAACTACACTTTTGAAAATTATTTCCGGTATTTTGAAGCCTACAGTGGGCAATGTTTATTTAAAGTCTAAATTAATTTCATATATTCCAGAGAAACCTATACTTATACCTGAATTAAGCTTGAAAGAAAATTTGAATTATTTTGCAAAAATGAGAAATGTAGAAAGCAAAAGAATAGAAGATGAAATAAAATTTTTTCGCTTGGAAAAGCATGTGTTAAAAAAACCAAGTGAACTATCAAAAGGGTTAAGACAAAGACTTTCTATGGCAATTTCCCTTTTAATTGATCCTGATATTATTTTGCTTGATGAGCCTACAAGCGGTTTAGATGCTGAGTCCAAGAAGATAATATCGAATAGAATAAAAAAGTTAAAGCTCAACAAAAAAACTGTTTTGTATATAACTCATGAAGATGAAGAAGTTGAAAGTATTTGTGATAAAGTCCTCATATTAGAAGAAGGTGAGATTAAATTTTTTGGAACGGTTGAGGATTTTTGGAGGAAATATGAAAGATTTGTCTATGTGACTTTTTCTCAGACTAAAGAAATAAAACTTTTAAAATTAGAGGAATTAAAAAACGTTAAGGAAGACTTATTACATGTAAGGAGTGTTGGAATAAGAGAATTTTTATCTGGAGGTATGGTATATGAAAGATGAGATAGAATTATTAATTAGTCAGAAAAGTATGGAGTATAAAATGGATGTTGAGGTAGTATCAGGTGAGGAAAAAGTCGGAGATATTTTTTTAGAAAATTTGGATTGGATAAACCGAAGTTGTGAGTTAAAATTGGAGATTAATATGAATTTTTTTGATGAAGTTACAAGAAAAATAATAAAATATGGCTTTGAATATTTAAATTTGAATAGAATTTATGTTAGAATTCCGGAATACGAAAAAGATCAAATAGGGATTCTTAAAAATAACGGTTTTCTAAAAGAGGGAGTAGAAAGGCAGGGAAAATTTTTTAAGGGAAAGTTTTGGGATGTGATAAGGTTTTCAATACTTGCGGAGGATTATTGGAGGCTTAGTTTAGATGAATAAAGTGGGCATTTTGCCCACTTTATTTTTGATAAACTAACTATTATCTTAACAATTGCAATACATTTTGTGGTTGAGCATTTGCCTGTGCAAGCATTCCCATACTGCTTTGTAAGAGTATCTGTTGTTTGGTGAATTCCATCATTTCCTTTGCCATATCTGCATCTCTTACACGGCTTTCTGCTGCTGTTAAGTTCTCTGCTGCTACTCCTAAGTTGGATATTGTATGCTCAAGTCTGTTTTGTACAGCACCTAATGCCGCCCTTTGTGAACTTACTTTGTGTATTGCAGCATCTACTACCATTATTGCTCTTTCTGCTCCATCTTGCGTTGTGACATCTAAAGAGGTTGTTGTAATACCAAGTGCACCGGCACTCATATCATCAATACCTGTGAGCATATTGTGACCTTCGTTAGCACCAATTTGGAAGATTAATTGATTTGCAGCTGTATTTATAGCTTCTACTCTGACAACTGCACTGTCTACCACTTCACCACTTGGTAATGCACCGCCAAAGTCCGAAAGATTTACGTCAAATACGTTCGTGTTCCAATCTATTTGTACTCCGCTTATTGTTGCAGAACCTTGATTATATGTAGTTGTTACACTGTTTGTTCCACCGGCTGTGACAAGCGTTATTTTTACTTCGAGTGTTGTATCTGTATTAAATTGTCCAACTTCAACAACATATGTTCCTTCTGCCACAGTGGCAATTGAACTTGCGCTTATATTTATATTACCACCGGTAACCACTTTAATGTCTTCAGATGCCCTAAAACTTTCCAATTTACCATCGAGTAATTTTTT
>NZ_LBFC01000021.1 GCF_001990485.1 Thermosipho affectus
AACGCACTTATGTTATGATTAATTCTCATACCTTACCCACCTCCGTGTGTGTTATTCAGAGTGCCTTGGACATTAATCTTATCGGAATTTTTGGAAAAAACTTTAAAGTTTTTTTGTGGTATAATTTTTTTAGGGTGGTGTTAATTATGAAAAAAATGGCAACGTTTTTTGATGAAAAAGATGGTGGGATTGTTTGTGAACTTTGTCCACGTAAATGTTTTTTAAAAGATGATCAAATGGGTTTTTGTAAAGTTAGAAGAAATGAAGATGGAATTTTGTATACCATGAATTACGGTGAAATAAGTGCTATTGCAATGGAGCCAATTGAAAAGAAACCGTTTTTTCATTTTAGACCAAAAGATAAAGTATTTTCCATAGGTTCCTGGGGATGTAATTTTTCATGTGGTTTTTGCCAAAATTGGGAAATTTCTCAGGTTAAACCTGCTGTAAAAACTGTTACTCCTGTACAAATTGTTGAGATGGCTAAAAATAGTAATTCAGGTGGGATAGCATTTACTTATAATGAACCTATTGTGGGATATGAATTTGTGCTTGATACTAGTAGAATTTCTCATAAGGAAGGTTTGTATAATGTTTTAGTTACTAATGGTTATATAGAATTGGAACCACTTTCGGTATTAATACAAAATATTGATGCGATAAATATTGATGTAAAGGGAAACGAGAGTTTTTACAGGGAAATTGGGGGGGATTATAATCATATTTTAAAGGTTATTGAATTTTTAAAATCAAGAGGAATACATGTAGAGGTTACAACACTTGTTATTCCAGGGAAAAATGATAATGAAGGGGATTTATCAAAGATTTTCGAAGATATTTCGAAAATTGATAGAGATATCCCATTGCATTTAACTAGGTATTTTCCAGCGTATAAATATGATATTTCTCCAACTCCTATTGAAAAATTGGAAAAATTATTTTATATTGCAAAGGAATTTTTGAATTTTGTATATCTTGGAAATGTATTTGATAAAAAGTTTGAAACCACTTTTTGTCCAGAGTGTCATACGGAGTTGATTGTAAGGGACGGTTATAAAGTTGAGGTAAAGAATCTTACAGAAGGAGGAATTTGTAAAGTATGCGGAAAAAAAATAGTAAAGATTTGAATCGACTTTCGAGAATTTCTTTGATATTTACAATTCTTTTGGTAGTGTTGATTGGTGTAGTTTTAATTACAAGTTTTTTTAAAAAAAATGTAAAGTATGAAACTTTTGAAACATTTTCTTTAGGGACATATGTACAGTTGAGAATTTCGACAAAATCCAATGCAACGATAATTGCAAGAGAGATTTTTCAAGAGCTTAATAGAATAACAAAAAAATTTGATCCGTACAATCCAGAATCAATTATTTACAAATTGAACAACAGCAATGGATGGTTAGAAGTTGACGATGAAACTTTTGCCGTAGTTGATTTGTCACTACAATATGCGAAAATTACAAATGGAAGTTTTGACCCTACTTTGGGAAGACTTGTAAAACTTTGGGGATTTGATAAGTTTGCGGAAAAAGAAAATAAAACCTTTAAAGTTCCAGCGAGAGTGGAAATTGATAAAGTGCTAAAAAAGTGTGGTTATGAAAAAGTAGAAATGGATTACAAAAATAGAAGGATAAAGACGAATGGTGTTTGGCTTGATCTTGGAGGGATTGTAAAAGGATATGCACTTGAAAGGGCTTATCAAATTGCAAAGGAAGCAGATCAAGAATGTACAGGTTTTATAGAAGCAGGAGGAGACATTAGGATATTAGGGCCCAAGTTTGGAAGAGATTATTGGATTATAGGGATTAGAAATCCGAGGGGAAGTGACAGTATAGATTATATATACCTTAAAAGTGGAGCTGTCGCAACCAGCGGAGATTATGAGAGGTTTTTTGTAGTAAATGGAAAAAGATATCATCATATATTGGATATTTCTACAGGATATCCCGCGACAAGTGCTATAAGTGCGACTGTTATTGCAGACGACGCTATAAAAGCCGATGCATTTTCTACTGCAGCTTTTGTTTTAGGAAAGAATAAATGGCTTTATACAAGGACTATTATGCCCAAAAATAATGCGGATGTATTTTTGGTTACCGATGAGTTGAAATATTTAAAAACAGATGGTTTTGTATATTATGAAAATACATATTAAGGAGGTTTTGAAATGAAAAAATTGAAAAGTTTTGGTGGAAAGAACCTTGGTGGTAAATCTATGAATCAACTTCAAAAAATTCAAGAGGAAATGCAAAAGAAACTTCAGGAAGTAGAGGGAAGTTTTGCAAATATGGAAGTTGAAGTTAGTGTTGGAGGGGGAGCAATAAAAATAGTAGCAACAGCAGATAGAAAGGTAAAGGATATAGAATTAGACGAAGATTTATTAGAAGATGGTGAAACACTTAAGGACTTGTTAATTGCTGGTATGAACGAGTTGATGGAAAAAATTGAAAAACTAAGAGAAGAGGAAATGGCAAAAATTACTCAAAGCTTTCTTCCATTTGGAATATGAGGTGAATTATGAAAAAAGAAAGTTTTTATTACCTTATATTAGTGAATGTTGTTATTTTACTCTTAATTGAAATACTGAAATTTTTTAGTTACAATGAGGTTATGTTATATTTGATGTTTGGTGCACAGTATGGTCCGTTGGTTTCCAGTGGACAGTGGTATAGAATTATTACTGCAATGTTTGTCCATGGAGGTTTTATTCATTTAATATTTAACATGTATGCTTTGTATTTTTTAGGACGTATCGTTGAGAATGTGTATGGTACTGATAAGTTTTTATCGCTTTATTTTTTGACTGGTATTGTTGGAAATGTAGCAACCCATTTGTTTTATTACAAATCTTTTTCAGTAGGGGCTAGTGGAGCCATTTTTGGATTAGTTGGAGTGTTATTTGCAGCAGGGTTTAGAAGAGATACGCCATATACTTTAAAATCTCTAACTGGTAGTGCTTTATTACCGATGATTTTGGTAAATATCTTTTTAGGATTTATGCCTGGTTCTAATATAAATAATGCTGCACATTTGGGTGGTTTCTTTACTGGAATGGTTTTGGGATATTTTGTTCCTATATATGATTATTCTTGGAATGTCAGAAAAATCTGGAAGATATTAAAATGGATTTTAATTTTGTTGGTTATAATTTCGTATTTTTTATTATTCATTAATGAGGTGTAAATATGAGAAAAGTTGTATTATTTTTTCTTTTCTTTTCTATCTCTTTTTTTGGAGAAATTTTAATGCTTTATCCTGAACATGGGTTACTTGTAAAAAATATTTCTGATGGCTTTATATTACCTGAAAAGTGGAAGGTGAAAAGTATTCAAGGTAGTTTTCATGTAAAAGATATTTTTATTGATGAAAAATTAAAATATGTACCAAGTATAAAGGGAAATTTTGTTTATAAAAATGGGGAGTTTGTTTCAAATGATGGTAAGGAATACAAAATAATTGATGGATATTTTTTCGAAATAACACAACACCCCAAGGTGGTCAAGAAGATATTTTTAGATACGAAAAAGGCAACGGCAACTTTTTTGGTAGATGGAAGGTACAGTTTTTCTTATATTTTAAACGAAAATGTTTTATCTCAATTTTTAAACATTTATGCAGATGTTGATAGTGCTTTTGTTTTTGTAGTTTCAGAGCCTCAACAAAATAGATGGTTAATGAAAGGTTCAGGCGAAACAAATATTCAAGGTAAAAAAGTCTACCAATTAGGTGAAATTGAGGATTTAAGAAATGAAAGAACTATTTTGATTGATAGGATGAAAGTGGAACGCTTAGATTATAACTACGTTGAACTATATGATTATGTAACGAATTGGAATCCCACAAAAAGGATGGTATACATAAAGACATTAAGACAGTTACCTGCTGGAAAAATTACGGTTTGGTCAAAATTATATAATAGGTATTTGCCATTAGATCAGGCTTATTTGCCGGATACAAATGAAGAGATTGAAATATTTTTAGGATATTCATGGAATAATTGGTATAAATGGAATGTAAAAACATCTCTTAATTTGGGGAATAGAAAGAGAATATCTGGAGAGTTGAGTTTAAAAGGAAGAGGAGTATATAAAATAAAGATATTTGGAAAGAACATTGGTAGTATAAAAACCAACGTAGAAGTTATTGAAAAAAACGAAAGTTACATTATTTTACTTGCACATAATACTCAAACTATCTTTATTGAATATGAAAAGGATAAAAATTAAGCCTGGAAATTTCCAGGCTTAATTTTTGGCTATTTTATCTATAAATGTAAGTGTGTCAAAGACTCGAAAATAATAATTTGGGCTGTTATTCCAAAAATTCAAAGCTTCTATTACATTAAAGTTAGTTATATTTTTCATTATAAGATATAGGTATCTGTATGATATTCTTATTTGAAGCTGTGGAAATTTTATAAGTTCATCGTGAGGGATTTTCTGAGCAAGTGTTTTGATTTCAGGAAAGAAAATGGAAACATAATCAACAGCTGACTTGTGGAGTTGACAATAACCAACTGCATGGCCACTATCACCGTATAAATTTTTAAAACCACTTTCAGATACAATTAGTGATACAAATATTTGATAGGGTACTTGTGGAAATCTTTCGTATTCTTCAGAAACTGTATATGCGATCAATTTTGCACGTTCTTCAGAGACATTGTAGTATTTTGCAACTTTATATGTGTATTGATAAGCTTCTTTAAACATGTTATTAGAGAATAGTACTATTGATATAATAATCAATGTTAATACAATATGTTTTTTCATATCAAGTCCACCTCCATAGATATATTTTTTGTATTGTGATTATAATATATTTTTTCTTTACTTTTGTGTACACATATATACGATAAAAGAACAAAATCTTCACAAATGTTAACTAATTTGAACTAATATTAAGTTTTAAGTGTGATATAATAAAAATATGAAGAAAATTTACATGATTTTATATTTATTTCTTACAGTACTACTTTTTTCGGCGCATTATGTAGAAGTTCATACCGTCACCGCTACGGGGATTGTTTTATCCATAACACCGTATTATAGTGCTGTCAAAGCACCAAAAGTTTATATTTATGGGCCTACAGGTTTTGTAAGAGCAGAAAATATTGGGAATAATCTTTACGAATTTGAGGATGGGAAATTTAGTTGGATTGTACCTATAATTTTTGGGGAAAATAGATTCGGACAGATTGTTACCGGTGTACTTCCTACGCCAATTATTGATGTGTACCAATATAAAAAAAATGTTAGTGTTAAGGTGCTTACCAACCCAAAAGATTTGTCTTTAACTGTGAAGGTGGATACAGATTATGATGTTGTTTCCGGGGATATCGATGGAGATAAAATGATTTTAATTAAGAGCGATAGTGGTTATATACTTTATACAGATAAAAAAAGAAAAGAACATCAAAATATCTTAAAAATAACTGTTAAGCTTGATGGAAAAAAGAGTAAAGATGTAACGTATAAATTATTTACTTTAAATGGTTTTACAACTTATCTTCGAGGTGATTTTACACCGTATGTTTTTAACAAAATCACTACCCATGTAGTAAAGAAAGGAGAAACATTGTGGGAAATTGCTAAAAAGTACGGTGTAAGAACGGCTGATTTACAAATTATAAACGAATTGGATGATCCTAATAAGATATATGCAGGTATGAGATTAGATATAGGAAAGGTGCAGTTTACAGAAGGATTAACATCTATAGTTGTTAACCTTGCAACTTCTAGGTTAGCGGTATATTATGCGGGGAAATTAGTAAAAATCTTTCCCGTGGCAATTGGAAGAAGTGATTCAATGCCCCCGGGAATTTATTGGATTTTTGATAAACAAATTGATCCCGCACTTTATTGGTTTGGAGAATATATTCCTCCTCGTTCACCGATTAATGGATTGGGAACTAGGTTTTTGCAACTTTCGAATCCCAAATATGGAATTCACGGAACAACAAAGCCATGGGAAATAGGTAGGAGAATATCACATGGTTGTGTTAGAATGTTTAATAGAGATGTTGAAACATTAGATTCTTTTGTTGATTTGGGAAGTCCCGTATTTGTGGTAAAAAATTTTAAAGATTTTCCGGAGAATTTGTCTAATATTCCTGAGTTTGTTAAATTTAAGATTCAAACGAAAAAAATAAAAAACAGGGAGGATAAGGGAGGATAGTATGAATATATTAATTACAGGGGCAAATAGGGGAATTGGTCGAGCATTACTCCTTGAAGCACAAAGACGGGGATACACAACTATTGCCACAATGAGAAATCCGGTTGAGAGTGCATATTATTTAGATTTATCAGAAAAAGATTCAATAGATAAATTTGCAGATGAGTTGGTTGAAACTGTAGATATCTTAATAAATAATGCAGGAGTTTTGTATAAGGATAATTTTGGTAATTTAGATTATGAAAATTTCATAAAAACTTTTAAAGTTAATACTTTGGGAGCTTTGTTTCTTACAGAGGCTCTGTATAAAAGAGGAAAATTAAGACAGGGAGGGAAAGTTGTAAATATTTCTTCCGTGTTGGGATCTATCGAATTGACAAGTGGAACGAATAGTTTTTCGTATTCCCTTTCTAAAGCAGCCCTTAATATGGTAACCAAACTTTTATCGAATAAATTGAAAGGTATATCAGTTATTTCCGTACATCCAGGTTGGGTAAAAACAGAGATGGGAGGAAAAGAAGCACCAGTCTTACCAAATGATTCTGCAAAGGGTATATTGAATGTAATTGAAGAGATAAATGATACAGGCGTATTTGTAGATTATACAGGTAAATTGCTGCCTTGGTGATTTTTTTTACTAATTAATATAACCGAACTTCTAGGTTGAGTGGTATATTTAAATCCTATTTGTTCAGGTATATCTAAGAAATCATTTGGTGAATCTTTAGATGTATCAACAACACGATACCAAGTTTTTTCGTGCAATATGGGGAGTGTAAAGGTAAGTGGTTCTCTCCATTGGTTCAAGATAACAAATATGTCATTATCCTCCGTGGCATTTTCACACAAAAAGTCGTTTCCACTTATCATAAAGGCCAAAGAATGCGAATGGTAGGACCAATCTGGTTCAAATGGTTTTATACCGTGCCAACTAATATCTGCAATACCATCACCAGTTAAGTCTTTCCCGGTGAAAAAGTGTTTTCTACGAAGGGCATGGTGTTTTTTTCTAAAATCAATCATTTTTTTGAAAAATCTAAAAATATCGTAGTGTTTTTCTTTAAATGTCCAATTAAGCCATGTTTTTTCATTGTCTTGACAATACGCATTATTGTTTCCGTATTGTGTTCTGTATATTTCATCTCCCATTAAGATCATTGGAGTGCCATGCGATATCATAAGGATTGTTATAAAGTTTTTTACTTGACGCTTTCTTAATTTTATAATTTCGGGATTATCTGTTTCACCTTCAACTCCATAATTATAACTAAAGTTTTCATTAGTGCCATCTTGATTATTTTCTCCATTTTCTTCATTGTGTTTTTCGTTGTAACTTACTAAATCTCTCATTGTAAAACCGTCGTGGCAAGTTATAAAATTTATACTAGCGTGTGGATTTTTCTTCCCGTATAAGTCTTTACTCCCTGTTATTCTTTGTGCAAGTTCAACAATTACCCCCTCATCCCCCCTAACGAATCTTCTAATTGTATCTCTGTATTTTCCGTTCCATTCTGCCCAACCTTTTGGGAATTCGCCTAAGAAATATCCTCCAGCTGCATCCCAGCCTTCTGCAATAAGTTTTAGGTTATGTAAAATTGGATCTTCTGCTATGTCCTTTAAAAGTGATAAATCTCCTATCCATCTTCCATCTGGAGTTCTCCCAAGTACTGCGGCAAGGTCAAATCTAAAACCATCTACATGCATTTCAGTTGCCCAATATCTTAAACTGTCTATAATCATTTCTTTTACAACTGGATGATTACAATTTAACGTGTTACCGCATCCTGAATAATTAAGGTAATACCTTTTGTTTTTAGGATTTAGCATATAGTATATTTCATTGTCAATTCCCCTGAAATTTAAAGTTGGCCCCAATTCGTTTCCTTCACCTGTGTGATTGTAAACAACATCTAGAATAACTTCAAAACCATTTTTGTGCATTTCTTTTACAAAATCTTTGAATAAGAATACTTGCTCACCAAGTTTTAAACCTATTGAATAGTTTCCGGTAACTGCAAAAAAACTCAAAGGATTATATCCCCAAACATCTTTAAGTCTTTCACCAGTAATAGGATTAATTCTATCAATGGAATTAACGTTAAATTCAAAAATAGGCATTAATTCAATTGTAGTTACTCCTAATTCTTTTAAATGATCTAGTTTTTCAATAATTCCAAGAAAGGTTCCAGAAAATTTTATCTTAGAAGTAGGACTTATTGTGAATAGTCTAACGTGCATTTCATAGATTATAGTGTCTTCCCAAGGTATATGCAATTGCTTGTCATTGCCCCAATCGTACTTTGAATCATCTATTACAATTGATTTTGTTGGACTTTTTGCAGAATCTTCTGTGGAGAAAGATAAATCTTTTAAAGGAGAATTTATATCATATCCGTATGCAGAAGATGAATCCCAATCAAATGAACTAGAAATAGCTTTGGAATATGGATCGACTAGTAACTTGTTATGATTAAACCTTTTTCCATTTTCTGGATCATATGGGCCAAATATTCTCCAACCGTAATATTGTCCATGTTTTACACCGTATATGTAAATATGCCAAATATCCCCTGTTTTATTTGATACAGGATCTAATTCAAATCTATGAGAAGGTTCATCGTCATAGTAGTTTTGATAAAGTTCCAAAACTACTTTTTCGGCATTTCTGGAAAAAATACCAAAATTTACACCTGTATCATCTGGTGTAGCACCAAGTTTTGGATATCCCTTTTTTGTTTTTAAAATAATACTTGAATCGGGATTGTTATACTGTAGAGGATAATCTGCCATATTATTCGTATACAATCTCGTAAGTAAATTCTGGTACTACTTTTTTCAACATTGCAGAGACTGCGCAGTATCTGTTCTGAGAAAGATTTACTGCTTTTTCTACTTTTTCTTTTGGAGGTTCTCCGTTGAATTTGAATATGTATTTTAAATGAATTTTGGTATATACTTTTGGATGTTCAGATGCGTTTTCATAATCTGCTTCTAACTTGAAAGATTCCATTTGGTCAATAACTCTCATTTTTCTTAATAATGAAACTACATCCATTCCAGTACATCCCATAAGAGAGTATAAAATTAATTCTTTAGGTCTTGCTCCTGCATCTTTTCCACCTACATTTTCAGAAGCATCAAGGATTAAATCATGACCTGATGTCGTTTTTGAATAAAATAACATACCATTGTAAAAATTCATTTCAGCTTTTGCCACAAAAATCACTCCTTTCAAACTACCATTTTTCCAAACATTATTAGAACACCAAGTAATATTAAAAAGGTTCCACCAATAATTCTTAATGTGAGCTCCCATCTAGGTGCTTTAAAACTTGCAGTCATTAATTTTGATATAGATGATCCAATAGTCAAAAAAGGTATTGATATACCAAGAGAATATACAAAAAGAAGGACAGCACCTTTTAGCGAATTTGCACTTGCAGCGATTGCTAATATTGACCCTAATATTGGACTACTACATGGGATCCAAATAATGCCAATAACTCCTCCAAGTAAAAAACCAGTAATAAAACTGCCGCCTTTGAATTTCCACACATTTACTTTCCTTGGTTTTAGTAGTTCTTTTTGAAAAATATATAATGTCCCCATCAATATGATTATAGAACCAAATACATAATTAATTATACTACCATACTTTGCAAAGAAAAAACCAAAAATTGATGAAAAAACACCGATAACTGTGAAGAATATGGAAAAACCAGATAAAAAGCCTAAAAGTTTAAGAAGTTTATTTTTAGCAGTAAAAAGTATTCCCAAAAATGCAGGAATTAATGGTAAAATACATGGACTAAAAAAAGATAGTATACCATGACCTAGAGCTACCCAAACACTTATATCTTTATAGAACATATTACTCCTCCAATATAAGTACTCTTAAGGCGCCATTTTTACTTAATTTTTTAGCAATATCTTTGGATTTAGTTAAGTAGACGTTATAGGGATTTATATCTTTATTTAAGCTATCTAAAAATATTGAGTTTTTATCGTTCTCTTTTACAAAATCAAAGTCATCTTTTGAAACAGAAATTATTTGTTTATTCCCTAAATAGAAATCATCTTTTTTTGAGTATACCTTAAAAGTTTCTTTGTAATCTTCGTATAAAAATCTTAGGATATACATAAGTGCTTTTTTAAAGTCGTTTAATGGCATATAACCAGGTATTGAGGTAATCGCCTTATCTTGATGCCAAAATACAAATGTTGGAGTTCCCCTAATACCAAACGCCGAAAAAAGTTCGTTGTTTGTAAACTCTTTGTCTAAAAACACTGTTTTTTTATTGTTTGGATTTATTTTTACAAATATATATGCAGCTTTCAAAATTTCTTGAAATTCTTTTGATGATAGTACTTCATTTTCAAACTTTTTGCAGTAAATGCACGAAGGAGAGGAGAAATATATTAAAAGGGGTTTGTCTTCTATGTTTGAAATTTTGTGTGCAATACCAAGGTCATAGAAAGTATAATCATATGAAAATACAAAAACTGATGTAAGTACCAACAAAGATAGTAACATATTTTTCATGGATTTACCTTCTTTCTTACTTTAAATTTCCTCATTCCAAATTTTTTAAAAAAGCTTATAACGGGACATCTCATTTTCAATTTTTCAAAAAATTTCATACTATCACTCCTAAAAAACTAAGGGCAGGTGTAACCCTGCCTTAGTTTATATTTAATAACCTGTCTATTTTAGCTTTGTCGAATCCTACAATAACTTGATTTCCAATCTCAATTACAGGCACACCAAGTTGTTTGCTTTTTTTGTACATTCTTTCAGCGGCTTTTTGATCTTTTGAAACATCGTATTCTTTAAATTTTAATCCAAGTTGCTTAAAATATTGTTTTGCCTTTTTACAATATGGGCAAGTTGGAGTGGTGTAAACAATAATTTTAACGTGTTGCATTACCCCACCTCCTTAGAAGTATTTTTTTGCAGCATGTTCAACGGCAATTGCCCCATCTGCGGCAGCTGTTACAATTTGTCTGAGATTTTTCTTTCTTACATCTCCGACTGCATAGATTCCTGGGATGTTTGTTTCCATATTCTCGTCGGTAATTATATACCCATAGTCGTCAGTTTGGACTATGTCTTTGATTAAATCACTATTCGGTTTAAGTCCAACATAGATGAATACTCCTTCAGCTTTAATAACTTTTTCTTCTTTTGTTTCGTTGTTTACTATAACAACCTCTTCAACTTTATTAGTTCCTCTGATTTCTTTTACTAGAGAGTTGAGGATTACTTTTACGTTCTTGTTTTGCATAAGCCTATCTTGAAGTACTTTTGCGGCAGTAAGATAAGGCAAATTTTGTACCATAGTAATGCTATTTACCATTTTTGCAAGAAAATGTGCTTCATCACATGCACTATCTCCACCACCAACTACAACAACGTCTTTTCCAGAGAATAAATAACCATCACATGCTGCACAGTAAGTAACACCTCTACCTCTAAATTTTTCTTCTCCGGGAACACCTAATTTTCTTGGAACAGCACCTGTTGCGAAAATAATAACCTTTCCTTTAATTTTCTTACTGTTATCAAGTTCGACGTATTTGTGCTCGTTATCGTATGAAATCTTTACTACTTGTGCTGTAACAATTTCCGCTCCAAAAGCTTTTGCATGCGCTGCAAATTTTTCTCCAAGTTCGCCACCTTCAATTTTAATAAACCCTGGCCAGTTTTCTACAATATGAGTTTGTGTTACAGCACCACCTTCTAATGCTTTTTCAAGAACAACGGCGGATAACCCCGCACGTCCAGCATAAATTGCTGCGGTAAGACCTGCTGGTCCTGCTCCGACAATAATAACATCGTAATATTCCTTTGGCCCGGAGGATATATTTCCCAAGTCAAGGTGAATCATATTTTCACCTCCTTATCTAATAGCTTTTAATACTTCTTCAAGGTATTGTGGCTCAGGATATGCTCCTATAAAGAATGTATTTGGATTTCTGTTGATTACTATATGAGGAACTGATGATACACCAAATTGATTACTCAATTCAAAAAATTCATTTGCTTCAATCATTTCGGCTTTTATAAGTGGATTTACTAATGCAAAGTTATGAGCTGTTAACACTGCACGTGGACAGTATGGACATGTAGGAGTTACAAAAACACTAATTGTAACGGGCTTGTCAATTGATTTGAGTTTTTCAATTGTTTCTGCTGAAAGCTCTGGTGTAGCACCTTTTCCAAAAGTTACAATGTCTTGTACAAGTGTGCCGAATTCGTGACCAGATGGTATGCCATAAAATCTTACACCTTTATCTTCACCATCTTCAAGTGTTAGGATAAGTGCAGGGGTCATTTCGACACCAAATTTTTCTGCTAAATCTTTGTTTTCAATTACGTTATATTTCTCCACAACTATCTTATCGGAAAGATTACTTGCTTCATCTAAAATTTGCTCTTCAAGTTCGCAATATTCACAATTTTCCTTTGAATCGCCAAAGTAAATGAGTTTTACAGTGTTTTTAAGTTCTTTTGAAAATAAATCTTCAAGGTATTTCTTGTCTTCGTTTGATAAAAGTGCCATAATATTACACCTCCAAAAAAATTAATTAATTTCTCCCAGGTTTGGGTCCCTTTTATTATACACCAATTTATGTAAATTAGTCTAAACTTAATGTTACAATTTCGGATATAATTTGTCGGGTTTAAATGTTGTTGAAATTTTTATAATTTATGGTAATATATTGATGATTGGAGGCGTGCACCGAATTGGCTAAGGGGCCGGTCTCGAAAACCGGTGGGCGTTTTTGCCCTTGTGGGTTCGAGTCCCACCGCCTCCGCCAAATGGCAGGGTTATCCCTGCCATTTTTTTGTAGTATAATTAAGATGAGAATAGATAAGAGGGGGAGAATAATGGAAAAACTTTTAAAGAGCCAAGAAATTTTTAAAGGAGTATTATTACACGTGAAAAAGGATGAGGTACTTCTTGAAAATGGTAGAAAAAGCACAAGAGAGTATGTGTTACATCCTGGGGCAGTTGCAGTTGTTCCAATTTTGGACGATAATAAAGTTGTGATGGTGAAGCAGTATAGATATCCAATTGGTAGAGAGTTACTTGAAATACCTGCGGGAAAGTTTGATTTTAAAGGGGAAGATCCACTTGAATGTGCCAAAAGAGAACTAAAAGAAGAGACGGGTTTCCAGGCAAAAGATTATACGTATTTGGGATATATACATACTACCCCGGGTTTTTCAAATGAAGTGATTTACATATATCTTGCTAGGAATTTAGTGAAGGGAGATGCCGAACCAGATGAAGATGAGATAATCAAGATAGAAGTCAAGGATATCGAAGAAGTTTTGGAGAAATGTATAAGTGGTGATATTACAGATTCAAAGACTATAATAGGTATTTTTAAAACGTATTTTTTCTTAAGGAGTGGAAAAGAATGATAAAGTTAGTGGTAAATGGGAAGGTTGAAAAATTCGAATCTTCGAAATATGCGAATTTTGGAGAGCTTTTGGACAAAGTTTCTATGAATTTAAAAGGAATGGTTTTAAGTGAAGTAAAGATTAATAAAAAATTGGTTCCGATTAGTAGAATTGATGAATTAAGAAATGCTATTTTAGATGATGAACTTGAAATTGAAATGAATTTTGTACCGCTACAAGAATTTTTTATAACAACCCTATCAGATGTTATTGAATATATCGATAATATCACAAACCTTCTTGGTAAAGTTTCAGATAATATATTGTTAGGGGATAATGAAGGATTTAGCAATATTGTGGATCTTGCAGAGGGTATTTCTTCTATGGAGAATTTGAGGGTAAATTCCATGAAAATGACGGGTTTTTCACCTTCTGATTTTCAATTAAAAGTAGATGGTAATGAAGTTGCAGATATATTGAGAAATTTTGTGGAAGCCCTTGAAAGTAAAGATTTACTAGAACTTTCTGATCTATTGAAGGAAAAGATACCTGTTGTTTTAGATTACTATAAAAGTTATTTTCAAAATATTTTAAAAACCTTGAAACAAAATAATTAGGGAAGGTGAAATGATGGATTATACAGAACAAATGGTGAGAACTGCTAGTCCAGCAAAGTTGATAGAAATGTTATACCAAAGGGCTGTAGAGTTGTTAGATTTATCTATCGAGGGTATTAATAAAAAAGATTTTCTAAGTGCGAACGAATACATAAAGAAGTGTCAGGATATTATTACCGAACTTAATTTGTCGCTAGACATGAAGCAAGGAGGAGAAATTGCCAAAAATTTGAGGGCATTATATAATTACATGTTTAAAGCATTAGTGGAAGCAAATATTAAGAAGGATATAGAAAAAATAACAGAAGTTAGGAATTATCTTTTTGAGCTTTTAGAAACGTGGAAAGAAGCCATGAAAAACGTAGGAAATACGGCAAATAGATTACCTGATCCCAATAGACCAAGACTTAATGTGAGTCTTTGAGGGTGTGAAAGATATGAAATTTGTTTCGAATATTTTCTTTGTTTTAAGCATTGGTTTATTTATAATTTCTGCCGTGTTTTTTGAGATTTCATTGAGATATATGAGAAGGCAAAATGAAAAAAAGAAAAAAGAAAGTGCAAATTTAGGAATAAAGTTTTTAGTATTTGGAGGTATAGTTTTTGTGATTTCAGGTATTTTTGCTTTTTTTGCCTAAAAAAACCCCCAATCCGGGGGTTTTTACATTAAATGTACAATTATTCCGCTTTTTAATTTTGGCTCAAACCATGTAGATTTTGGAGGCATTGTTTTTTCTTCGTCAGCAACTCTTAAAAGATCTTCGATATCCGTTGGGTATAATGCAAATGCCACTTTATATTCTCCGTTGTTTACCAGCCTTTCAAGTTCTTCAATTCCTTTAATTCCACCAACGAAGTTAATTCTTTTGTCTGTTCTTGGGTTTTCAATGCCTAATATAGGTTTTAATAGATTTTCTTGTAATATCGAAACATCTAGTGAGGAAACCACGTCATTTTCGTTGTATGTTCCCTTTTTAGCTGTTAATCGATACCATTTTTCATCAAGGTACATGCCAAATTCGTGTTTTTTAGATGGTTTAAATTTTTCTGTTTCTTCAATGTTGAAATTTTCACTTATTTTTTTCAGGAATTCTTCTTTTGAATGTCCATTGAGATCTTTTACAACTCTATTGTAGTCCAATATATGAAGTTGTGTGTGAGGAAATAGTACTGCAAGAAAATAGTTGTATTCTTCTTCACCTGTATGATTTGGATTTTCTTTTGCTAGTTCTTCGGCTGCTCTTGCAGCAGCAGCAGCTCTATGGTGTCCATCTGCAATGTAGAATGCGTCTATCTTTTTGAATGCTTCAACAATTTCGTTGATTTCATTTTCATTTTTAACTATCCAAAGTATATGGTGTATACCGGATTCATCTGTATAATCATATTCCGGTTCTTTTGATGTGTGCTTTATTATTAAATTGTCGACTTCTGGGATGGAACGGTACATTAGAAAAACAGGGCCAGTATGTGCTTTCATTAATTTTACATGTCTTGCTCTTTCGTCTTCTTTATCTTTTCTTGTAAGTTCATGTTTTTTGATTTTTCCATCTTTGTACTCTTTGGTTGAGAAAGTTGCGTAAATTCCCGTTTGTGAGTATCCCTTCCATTCTTCTCTATACACGTAAATAGCTGGTTTATCTTCCAATATCATTATCCCATCTTTTTGGAATTGCTCCAATACCTCTTTGCCTTTTAGAATGACTTCGTCTGAATGTGTATCAACCTCACCATCAAAATTAATTTCTGGCCTTGTTATTTTATAGAATGTATATGGATTTTTTTGTGCTTCTTTTCTTGCTTCTTCGGTTGTTACTACATCATATGGTTTTGCAGCTACTTTTTCAATCATGTCTCTTCTTGGTCTTAAACCTCTGAAAGGTCTTACTATCATCTTTTCCCCCTCCTTTTTTTTATTTGCAGAAAGATTTTAGCATACGAGTTATACATTTGCAATTTTGGTTAGGAATAAAATTTTAAAATAATCAAGTGCTAGCTTATTTTTTCTAAGTTATACAGTTTTATGTATAATAAAAGTCCTAGTTCTTTTGAACTAGGACTAAATTTTTCCTTCTTCAACTAAATAGCAAGAAACATAATGTTCATTTCCCAAGTTTTTTAATGGTGGATGTGGATTATCTTTACAAAGATTAGTTCTAAATGGGCATCTATTGTAAAATCTACACCTTTGAGGAGGATTTATTGGTTTACTTACAGAACCGATTATATTTGGTTCTTCTTTTTTATAGTCTGGGTCTGGAACTGGAACCGCGGAAAGCAATGCTTTGGTGTATGGGTGTAATGGATTGAACAATATTTCTTCTGCATCTGCATACTCAACGATTTTTCCCAAATACATTACTGCTATTTTATCACACATGTATCTAGCAACTGCGAAATCGTGCGTGATATACAAATAGCTCATATTATATTTTTCTTGTAAATCCATTAGAAGGTTCATAACACCTGTTCTAACTGAGACATCTAACATTGAAGTTGGTTCATCTGCCACTATAAAACTAGGTTCTAGTACAAGTGCCCTTGCTATTGCAACCCTTTGTCTTTGTCCACCAGAAAGTTCGTGTGGATATCTCCACAAGAAACTAGATGGAGGAGTAAGACCTACGTCTTGTAATAATTTTTCAACTTTTTCTTCTCTGTCTTTCAATGTTCCTATGTTGTATATGTTTAGTGGTTCTGCAATAATATCAAATATTGTCATTCTTGGATTCAAAGATTCATATGGATCTTGAAATATCATTTGTACTTTTTTGTGATATTCCAGATGTGAAGAAAATTGATGTATTTCTTTACCTTCAATGTAAACTTTTCCATCGGTTGGTTTTTCAAGCCCTACAATGACCTTTCCCGTTGTGGTTTTTCCGCATCCAGATTCACCAACAAGTCCCAATGACTTACCACGTTTTATTTCAAATGAAACATCATCGACTGCGTGAACAAAATGATGTACTTTTGAAAATAACCCCCTATCTGCCGGAAAAAATTTTTTTAACCTTTCAACTTTTAATATAGTATCGACTTTATTAGAGCTTAGTTTTTGCATTTTTTCTCACCTCTTCATTTAAAGGATACCAACATGCTACAAAGTGCCCATTTTCAATTTCCTTGTATTCAGGTTCTTCATTTTTACATTTTTCAGTTGCCCACGGACATCTTGGAGCAAACCTACAACCTTTTGGTGGTTTTAGAAGGTTAGGTGGTTCACCTGGAATTGTTAAAAGTTTTTTCTTTTCACCTACAGTACTTGGAAATGCGTTCATTAGCAAAAATGTATAAGGATGCATTGGATTTTTGAATATATCATGGGAGCTTCCAAGTTCAACAAATTTTCCCGCGTACATAACCGCAATTTTGTCACTTACTTCGGCTATAACTGCTATGTCATGGGAAATGTAAATCATAGCCATGTTTAATTGTTTTTGAATTTTTTTCATTTCTTTTAGTATCTTATCTTGAACAATTACGTCAAGAGCCGTTGTTGGTTCGTCGGCTATTATAACTTTTGGGTCACAAGATAAAGCTAGTGCTATAACTGCTCTTTGCTTCATTCCACCACTGTATTGATGAGGATATTGTTCCATTCTTTTTGGATCAAGGCCTACGAGTTCAAATAACTTTGCTACTTTATTTTTTGCGTCATCAATACTCATTTCCGGATAGTGTGTTAAAATAGCCTCTACGATTTGATCACCAACCTTGTATACGGGATTTAAGGAATTCATAGCTGCTTGAAAAATCATTGCAAGACCTTTCCATCTGTATTTCCTCATTTTATCTTCTGGAAGCGAAACAAGATCAACCATCTTTCCATTGTCGTTAAAAAGCACTTGACCTTTCTTGAATTCGCCATTTTCTGGTAATAGTCTTAGCATTGTCATTGAAACAGATGTTTTTCCGCATCCGGATTCTCCTACTATTCCTAGACTTTCGCCACTATTAAGGGTAAAATTTATACCATCGACGGCTTTAACGTACCCCATTTTGGTTTTGTAATGCATTTTTAAGTTTTTTACTTCAAGTAACGCCACTTTAAATCACCTCTTTCTAAGTCTTGGGTTTACAATTTCTTCAAGTCCTCTTCCAAGGAAGTAGAAGCCAGAACAGAATATAGTTATTATTAACCCTGCTGGGACCCATAGCCACCAGTATGATCCTATATTTCCAGATGAAAGATATCCTGACGTCCACGCAGTGTTTATCATTATACCCCAACTTATTCTTATTCTTAAAAGTCCAAAAAAGCTTAAAGAGGCTTCTGAAAATACCGCACCTGTTACATTAAACATCATATAAAGGAATGAAAGAGGCATTACATTGGGAATTATGTGGTTGAATATAATATATCTATTACTTGCACCTGCAACTTTTGCAGCTTCAATGTATGGTTTTACCTTTATTGTTAGTGCTTGTGCTTTAATTACAAGTGTTATCCCACCAAAACCGCCTAGTAAACCAAGTATCAATGCAAGCCAAAATAGGTTTAATTTGAAAAATCCTGATAAAACAATCAAGAAAGCAATACCTGGGAATAGTAACATTAAATCGGCAAGTCTCATAAAGAAAGTATCTATAAATCCACCATAATATGCTGCAGTAGTACCAATAATAGTACCAATTGTTACGGTTATAATTGCAGCTAAAAAACCAAGCATAAATTCACTTGGGGTGCTCCTCCAAAGTTGCATAAAGATATCTCTACCACCTGGATCAGTTCCCAAAATATGCCACCTGTTTGGAGGTAATGGATGTTGAATTCCAAGCTTGGATTCAAGGGCAAGTTTGTTGTAGATTGATACTATAAGTTTTTCTGCATCTTTTTTTGATAATTTGATCGGTTTGTTTAAGTGTTCAACGGCTTTTGAAAGATCAGTTTGAGTGTTTAATACATCACTATATTTTTTTACCCAATAACTTTTGTCGTTTAATTTGGATATATATTTTTCTAAAAGAGATTTAAGTAAGTATTTTGATATTACATAGTAATCATTGAATTTATTTAAAAAGTTTATTTCTTCCGTTAGTTGTGGAGTTTTTTCTAATTTTTCAACTATATCCAATCTTTGATAATTAATATCCCCTGCGCTTTTAATGTTATTTATTATAAGATCAAAGTGTTTTGTACCTTTGGTAGCGTATGACAAAAGATTTGTCATAGGAGAGTCAAGTTCTGGAATCAGCTTGGTGTAATCAAGTGAAAGGTAAATTTCGGGTATATTTATTTTGTCAATTGGTTCATTATAAATATTTGATATTATTGTGAGCATGAAAGCTCTTGAGTTTGCAACAATTTTGTAAAGTTCTTCTTGTTTTTTTCTAAAACTTTTTTGGATTTCCGGATATTTTTCTAAGTTATTTTCAAGTTTTGCTTTAGTTTCCGGAGAAAGGTCAAAAGAAATAATGGCAAGGTTAATACCAGAAAGGTTATCTAAAATTATTTGTGGATGATTTAAATCAAATGTTAGATCAAGTTTTTCAAAAATTTTCTTGAGTTCTGAGAAATATTGATTAATTCTATCTAAGTTTGAATTTTTGTTTTCCGGATTTTCTAAGTTAGGTATTTTTTCTTCAGCCAATTTTAGTAAGTTTTTGTAATGTGAATTTTCCAATTTTGATATTATGTTTTTGTCCTTTTTTATTTTTGCGTATGTTAATATGTCCACTAACGTATTGAAAATGGTTGATTTTGCTAAATCAAATGTAGGAATCTTATTTGTTCTGATGATATTTTCAAGGTCATTTTGGCTGTTAACAGAAATTTGTATCTCTATGTCACCATTTTTTACAAGCTCGTTAACTGCGGAGAAGATTTTGTTCTTGGCTTCTGATTTTTCAAATTCAGAATATGTGTTTTTCAACATTTCGTTAAATTTATTCCTTTCATTTTTTCCTTTTATTATTTTTATCCATAAACCTATTGTGGAAACTTCACGACTGTTTTTGTATTCTGAAAGTGCAATTGCTAATGTTTTTGTATCTGCTTTTTTCAATAATTTTTTAAATGAAATTAGTGAAAACTTTTTCCTATTACCAATTTCAATAATGTTTGACAATGGTTTAATTGAAATAAGGTTATGCTCTAAAAGTTGAGAAACTTGGGTTTGAAATCTCATTCTTTCTTTTATTGGGAAATAGCTGTCAACGATGGTATCTAAAATATGTCGAAAGGCTTGAGCATAATCAAGGTTTACAAATTGTCTTTGTGCGGCGTCTATTTTTTGTTCTATTTGTTTTTTGAAATCTTCTCCTTGATCTAAAAATGAATACGTGAAGATTCTTGCAGGTGGAATTTCTATGCCTTTAATTACATTTTGTGGAGACATGTATTTTGATATGTATGAAATATCTTGTACCCTTGGATCCGTACCAGTAACAGGATTATAGATACTGTGATCTACAAATTGCCAAGCGATAGGATATGTTAGTGCAAAAATTCCGAAAATTATAATTATTGATAAACCAAAGATTCCCATTTTATTTTCTTTAAATAAATTCCAGTTCTTTTTAAAATTTCTCAAAAATAGCTTAAATTTAATTTTTGTAATGGATTCATTTGCCATCTATTTTCACCCCTCAATATCTAATTCTAGGATCAAGTATTGCATATAGGATATCTGCAACCAAATGAGCTATAAGTATAAAAACACCGGTAAACGTTAAACATCCCATTGCAAGAGGTGTATCTTGGACAAGTGTGGCGTTTAAAAGAGTAAGTCCCATACCTTTCCAAGAAAACATTGTTTCGGTAATAACACCGCCACTAACTGTAGTTGCAAGTGAAAGTACAAAACTTGTAACTAAAGGTAGAAGAGCTGTTCTTGCTGCATGTTTATCTCTTACCACTTTGTCTGGAAGACCTTTAGCTTTAGCAGTTGTAATGTAATCTTCTTTTATTATTTCGAGCATGGTATCTCTCATTACTAACATACTACCTGCAAATCCCAATATTGTGAGGGATAAAACTGGTAATATCACATGGTAAATTATATCCAATGCGTAGTATCCGTATCCATTAAACAACCAGTATAATATAATAATTGAGATCCCAGAAAAGGTTATACTAAGCATAGATACTGTCTTAGATTTTTTAGTTTTCATAAATGTGGCAACAATTAGTCCAACTGTCCAGAAAACAACCATTAAAAATGCACTTAAAAGTAATCTAATAAACACATCCTGTGTTGAAAAACTTACATTTAACCACTTCGATGGTTCTATAAACCCACTAATTGGGAAGATTTTCAGAACAACACCAAAAAGCCAAATCATAATGAGCATAAAGAAAGGCGTAAATATTGTCCAAAAAATAATTCCAACAAAAGTTGCCACTTTATCTGAAATGCCACCGCGTTTCCAAGCTATTCTTTTTCCAAGATTGTATCCTAAGATATATGATGAAAGGGTTGTCATTAAAAATAGAAATACTGTTCGAGGGAGCCTTTCGGCAATGATTTCTTCAACAGGTTTTGGATATTCGGAAAATGATATGCCAAGTTCTAAGTTAAAGAAATTTCGCATATGCTTTGCGTATTTTACGTACCACGGGTCACCAACACCAAATAATTTTTTTATTTTTTCCATCATCTCAGGTTGTTTCATGATTTTTGGATCAAGAAATTTAGAAGTATAATCACCTGGCATTGCAAGGAATATGAAAAATACAACGGTTATATATATTATTAACAAGATTAACATCTGATATATTCTGTTTCTTATAAACTTAAAGAGGCCGGGTAATGGTAGTGAAAATAAGTACAAAACAATAGAAAGCAAATAATTAAATCTTGGACTAAATATAAAGAAGTATTTAAATCCAAAAAACGCTGAAAAATAAAGTAAAAGTGAAATAATCAAAAATATATAATGATGAATTTTTTTTGTATTAAATGCTGTTGTAATTATTGCGAACAGTGGTAATATTACTCCAAAAGAAGTGTATGGATGGATAAATAACAATACAAAAAATACTAATACTATTATTAACTGCATCCAAAGTTTTGTATTCATTTTCACCTCTCCTTTTTGTAGAATTCCCCCTCGAAAAACGAGGGGGGAAGGTTTATTTTACTTTCATTACGTTTTCTGGGAATCCATTGTAGTTTTGAATACCATCAAGTGTATCTGTATATGGAAATTGTATGGTATCTCTATATGCTTCGTAAATTGGTGTTGTAAAGAGTATTATATATGGAAGATCATCTGCAAGTAATTGTTGAGCTTCTTTTATGGCAGCAACAGCTTCGTCAAAATTATCAGCCATTTCAAATTCTTCAACTAAGGCATCAAATTCTGGATTGTTGTATCCTGGGGTGTTAAAACCTTCTGGAGCCATTTGGTCAGATGACCAGAAACTCTTAAAGTATGTTGGAACTCTTCCGATACCCCAACCAAGCATGTACATATCAAAATCAACTTCGTCAAATGCCCTTGTTACAATTTCATTAAAATCGGTGAGTTTCACATCGACGGGTATTCCGAGGTCTTTAGCCCATTGTTCAATGTAAATTGCCGTTGTTGCTCTCATTGGGTCATATTCTCCGGATGGGGAAAGTAATTCAAGATCTGGAACGTATTTTCCATCGGGACCTTTGAGCCCTTTTCCGCGTTTGCTTATAGGATTTGCTGGGTTATTCGGGTTAATTACAGGTTCTTGATCCCAACTAAATCCGGCTTTTTTGAGGAGTTCAACTGCTAGTTGGTATCTTTCGGCTCTTGAGAGCCCTTCTCCTATAGTCTTCACATCAGGATTAAACCAGAACGTATTTGCGGGTGGAACGGGAGTTGCAAGAGGAATTGCTTTTCCCTGAAGGACTCTGTTACAAATATAATCTCTATCTATCAACGCGGCAATTGCTTGCCTGAATTCTTTTATGTTAAATGGGAATTTTCTCATGTTAAACGCAAGGTATCTGAAACCAAGTGATGGATTTACCGTTAATTTTATACCAGGTACGCCTTTCAGAGATTCAAATTCACCAGAGGTCAGACCATTTGGATTAAGAACGAAATCCACGTCACCTTTTTGAAGTGCTTGGAGCGCGACAGATTTGTTTCCGTATATTCTGTATATAATTTTATCAATGTATGGACCGTTGGCTACTTCGAGCTTTATGTTTCCATCCGGTTTTGGATTGTTGCTTGTCCATTTATAACCGCTGTTTGGATTTTCAACAACGAAACCTCCATTCTCAAAGTATATGGATTTTTCGCCTTTTGCCCAATAGAAATTATCTTCTACTTCCTTTTTAACTTCTACAAATGCACCTTTTTCGATTTTTCCAAGATTTAATGCTGTAATTCCTGGATCGACTACTTCTTGGCTTAATAACCAGTTAACTGGATTTTCTTGTTTTTTTGCCTTTTCCACATATGTTTCCCAGAAGTTTTTGCATACTATTGCAGTCATAAGGGTGTCATAGTAAATAGTCATAGTTTTTTTCTCTTCAAAATAGAACTTAACTGTCCAAGGATCAATTTTTTCAACTTTTTTTGGTTCATATGCTCCCGTCCAATTACCACCTGGGATTTGGAGTTCTTGGATGGTATTAAAGGTGAATACCACATCATCTGCGGTAAATGGTGAACCATCGCTCCACCTTAAGTCTTTTCTGATTTTTACAGTAACTGTATACATTCCGTCTTCTTCAACTATTTTTGGAATTTCAGCAGCAGCCGCTGGTATTAACATTCCATCTTTATTCATAGATAAGAGTGAAGGATATTTCCAAAGTTGTACATAAAAGTTCCAAGAAGATGAACCTGAACCAAGTAAATTCCAAATATTTGTTGTTGTGATATCTTCGAGTAAAGCATAGTTAACCACTGTTTCAGCAAATAGAAAAATACTAAATAAAATAGTTAGAAATACTAACAAACGTTTCATATAAAGACCCCCTCCTTTTAAGAAATGTAATGTTGGCAAAGTTTTGGTAACCGACATGATATATTATACATAAATTGAAACAAAAAAGTCAAATAAAATAGATAGAAATATTGATAGAATATGTTTATATTAGAGGTAGAGGTGATAGTGTGTTGTACATTGAATCTGGGAAGTTTAAAGGAACAAAAATTGAAACAGTTCCAAATGTGAAAACTAGGTATACACCAAGTATAGTAAGGTTGGCTCTCGTAAATATGTTGGATTTGGAAGGAAAAGATGTACTGGATTTATGTGCGGGAAGTGGTGTTGTGGGAATTGAATTTTTAAGTAATGGTGCAGGTTTAGTAACTTTTGTTGATGTTTCTGCAAAGTCCGTCAAGACTATTAATAAGAATATAAATAAAATTAATTTGAAAGAAAAGATTAAAATCGTAAAAAAAGATGCAAGGGTTTTTTTAAGAACATCAAAAGATAAATACGATATAGTGTTTATGGATCCACCTTTTGGTCTTGGGATAGTTAATGAATTATTACAATATACGCACAAAGTTTTAAAAATAAATGGAATTTTAGTTGTTGAACATTCTAAGAGAGAAAAAATAATACCTCCAGACGGTTTGGAGGTATTAAAAATAAAACGGTATGGAGATGTTGTTATAGATATGTATAAGTTAAAAAATATACTTTAAGTATTTTTTCATTGAAACACTTAATAGGATAGTTCCAATTAACATTATAGTTGAAATTGCGTTTATTGTTGGTGATATTCCAAATCGTATCATGGAATATATTTTTAAAGGAAGTGTTGTTGAACCGGGGCCAGCTACAAAAAATGTAATTACAAAATCATCAATTGAAAGCGTAAGTGACATGAAAAATGCGGCTAATATGCCTGGAAAACTCGCAGGAATTATGATTTTTGTCAATGTTTCAAATTTTGTTGCCCCAAGGTCATATGCTGCATCTATTATACTTTTATCAAAATCTTGTAACCTGGAAAATACTATCATCATTGCATAGGGAAGGGAAAAGGTGGTATGTGCTACAAAGATTGTAAATAAACTTAATCTTATGTTTATCATGACAAAAAATATTAAAAGAGAAACTCCAATAATAATATCGGGTATTATTAATGGTAAATATGAAAGTATCCAAATGTACTTCTTTGATTTAAATTTCTCCCAATACAATCCTATTGCCGCTAGTGTCCCAAAAGAGGTTGCAACAAAACTTGATAATAGTGCGACAAAGATTGAGTTGAAGAAGGCATGCCAAATATCGAATGCATTAAAAAATAGTTCTTTATACCAGTGAAAACTAAATCCTACCCATACAGGTGATTTTGAGTTATTAAAAGAGAAGACCACTACAATAAAAATTGGTATGTAAAAAAATATTAAAACGAGAATTGTTAATATTTTTGATAATTTTCCTGGTGTCATCTTTTTTCACCTTTTTCTGCTTGTTTTACAAATAAAAGTACACCAATGAGTGTGAAAATGGTTAATATTGCAGAAATGGCAGATGCAGCTGGCCAGTTTTTTGCAACGGTTAATTGTCTTACTATTTCATTTCCAATCATTTTGGAATTTTTTCCGCCAATGAGGTCTGGAATCGCGTATGAACCTAGTGCGGGTATAAATACAAAAATTGTAGATGTGACGATTCCAGACTTTATATTTGGTATTAATACTTTAAAAAAAGCTTTGACTTTGTTTGAACCAAGGTCAAGAGCAGCTTCTATCATTGACTTATCAATTCTATCAATGGATGCAAAAAGGGGAATTATTGCGTAAGGTAAATATGTGTACACTATGACTAAAATTACCGCAAAAGGATTATACAAGAATTGTACATAATGATTTGTGACTTTTGAAATAATTTGGTTTATAATTCCGTTATTTCCAAGAACAAATATCCATGCATAAATCCGTATAAGTGAATTTGTCCAAAACGGTATTACAACTAAAAGAAGCAAGAAATCTTTAAGTTTACTGTTTGCAATAAAATAAGCAGTTGGAAGGGCAAGTAAGACTGTAAATATAGTTGCAATCAATGATATCCAGATACTCCTCCATAGTATTTTCAGATAGCTAACAGAAAATAAAGATTTGTATCCATCTAATGAAAATGAAAAATTAATACCACCGTATAGAGATTTTTGCATAAAACTAAAGCTAAGTACTATTAAAATTGGTATGAGAAAGAAAAAAATTAGCCAGAAACTATATCCAAATGTGTACTTCATCTATTCCACCTCAACAATAAAGCTATCGTTTGGATCCCAACTTACAAATACTTCATCTTTCCAGGTTAATATCGTTTCATCCAATAGATAATTTATATGTTGTTTGTAAACCTTTAGGATGTAACCATTATCTAGTTTTACAAAATACCTAGTTTGATATCCCATATATATTTCTTCTTCAATTATTCCGTGAAAAACGTTTTTTCCGTTTAAAGATTTTTTAGAAATTTTTATTTTTTCAGGTCTTAGGGTAATTAAGATATTATCATTTGATGATACATCCTTATCTTTATAGCATATAAATTCACCGATTCCAGGTGTAGTAACTTTGATAAACTCTTCATTTATTTCTATAACTTTACTTTTCATAAGATTTGTTTCCCCAATAAAAGTTGCAACAAATTTATTAGCAGGACTTTCATAAATTTCATAGGGGGTTCCATATTGTACAACTTTTCCTTCATTCATTACTGCAACATGATCAGATATACTTAACGCTTCTGCTTGGTCATGAGTTACGTATATAAATGTTATACCCACTTGATCGTGCAAATTGTCCAATTCTATTAAGAGTTCTTGTCTTAATTTTGCATCGAGAGCACTTACTGGTTCGTCTAGTAAAAGTACTTTTGGTTCGTTTGCGAGTGCTCTTGCAATGGCAACCCTTTGTTTTTGCCCACCTGAGAGTTGATGAGGTTTTTTCATAGCATGTTCTTCAAGTTTTACAAGATTCAATAGTTTTTCAACCTTTTCTTTTATTTCAGTTTCTGAAAATTTTTTTAATCGCATAGAGAAAGCAATGTTTTCAAATACGGTTAGATGAGGAAATAGAGCATAATTTTGAAAGATAGTGTTTACCGGTCTTTTATTTGGGGGGATGTTTAACACTGAGGTGTTATCAAAAAGGATATCCCCTGTGTCTGTATCTTCAAGTCCAGCTATAATTCTTAAAAGGGTTGTTTTGCCGCATCCTGAAGGACCAAGAAGGGAGAAAAATTCTCCCTTTTTGATTTCTAAATTTATGTCTTTTAAAACTTTAAAGTCATCGAAGGATTTATTTATATTTTTTATAGTGACTGTACTCCCAATCATTTAACTTCTCCTTACATTATTATTTCTTGCCATGCTTTGTTATAAAGTTCTATTGCACTTCCTATATCATTTATAAATTCACAGTTTTTGAGGTCTTCAATTGTGTAGATGGGTTTTTCTTTAATGTATTTTCTTGCTTCTATATTTGGCGAAGGTAATGCAAGGAAATCTGCTATTATAGCCGCATTTTTGGGATCTAAAATGTGGTTTATAAATTTGTATGCAAGGTCAACGTTTTTTGCACCTTTAAGGATTACCATGTTATCTATCCAAAGTGTGCCTCCTTCTTCTGGTATAAAGAAGTCAAAGTTATCTTCTTCACCTTCGGGGATTCTTTGGAATATGTCTTCACCATAGCCGTGGACAACCCAGTATTCACCATTTACAATACCATTTGCATAAGAAGATGCGTCAAATTTAACTATGTTTTCCTTCCATTTGAGTATTAATTGTTTAGCTTCTTCAATTTCTTTTGGATTTGTTGTGTTTACAGAGTATCCCAAGTATTTTAAAGCCCCACCAAAAACTTCTCTCATGTCGTCGAGTAATGTCATTCTTCCTTTTAGTTTTTGATCTAAAAATATGTTCCATGAGTGACTATAATCTTTTACGTATTTTTTGTTTACACAAATTCCCGTTGAACCCATCATATATGGTACGCTATATTCGTGATTTTCATCGTAAATAGTTTTTCCCAATATCTCAGGATCAAGATACTTGAAATTTGGAATTTTGTTAAGATCTAATTTTAGAAGCAACCCTTCTTTTTTCATTATTGAAACATGATCGCCAGATGGAAATACAATATCGTATCCACCACCGCCAGCTTTTATTTTTGCATACATTTCTTCATTTGAGGCAAATGAATCGTACACAACTTTGCAGTTATACTTTTCTTCAAAGGATTTGATAACTTCATCAGGTATATATTCTTCCCAATTGTATATATAGAGTACTTTTTTTCTAGGAACTACAAAGAAAGTAACTGCAACAAAAATAGCAATTAGCCCAAGTGTGAACCAGAATTTTTTCATGCACTTCCCCTCCTTTTCCAATAAAAACGGATGGACGTAAAGTCCATCCTCTTATTGAATTTTTTTAGGCATTATAGCTGCTCCAATTCATTTTTTAAGAATGTAGGTAAAGCAAATGCTGCTTTATGAATTTCTTCGTTATAATATTTCAATTCTTCTTGGAAAGATTTAACTTTTTCGGGAGCAAAATCTTTTAATGGATCAAGTCCTTTTGATGCAAATGTATAAGACCACATTCCACTTGGGTATGTTGGCATAAATCCAAGATAAAGTTTGGTTATAGGAAATGTCTTTCTAATTCTTGAATAAGCAAGTCTCATCCATGCACCATCATATAACCAATCTTCTGATTCAGCTGAAAGTGTACCATTTTCGGTTAATGCGTCGTAACATGCCTTGTAAAAATCTTCAGTGAATAAGTGTCCACCTTCACCAGCAGTTGGATCTGTAGAATCTATAATTATTACATCAAATTCGTTTTTGAAATTTCTGACAAATTGAGAACCATCTTCGTAAACAAGTTCTACTCTAGGATCATCAAGTTTTGAAGCTGTTACAGGAAGATATTTTTTTGCGGCTTCAACAACCATTTGGTCAATTTCACACATGACAACTTTCTCTACGCTTTTGTGTTTTAAAACTTCCCTAACACTTCCGCCATCTCCGCCACCGATTACGAGCACTTTTTTTGGATTGGGGTGCATAAACATAGGTACATGAACGAGCATTTCGTGATAGAAAAAGTCGTCTTTTTCAGTGGTCATCGTGATACCATCTAAAGAAAATACCCTTCCAAAAAAATCAGTTTCAAAAATATCAATTCTCTGATATTTACTTTGAGCAGAATATAATGGTTTGTTTATTTTCATAAATATCCCCGTGTTTCCAGGGGTATAGTATTCAAAATACCAAAGATGTCTATTAGGAACAAATCCATATTGGAAATCTTTCATTATTTTCTTTTCTATATTTTCATTCATAGTTTACACCTCCATTTTGTGTGGGGAATTTTCTGGAATACCAATCTCATCATATTTTCCTCTCAAGTGTTCTACAACATGCACTCTTTGAGATTTAAGAGCTCTTTTTAAATAAGAAAATGCCTTCCAAGGATCTACATCATCGCCACAGGTAAATAAATCCACAGCTGCATAACCATACTCAGGCCAGGTATGTATGGTTAAATGTGATTCGGAAATAACTACTACTCCACTTACTCCATATGGGAGGAATCTATGGAATGAGGAGTTTACTAATGTAGCACCAGTTTCGTATGCTGCATCTTTCATTGATTTTTCAATAACTTCAACATCATCCAGTATTTCCTTATCACAGTCGTAAAATTCTGCTATAATATGTCTTCCTAAGCTTTTCATGTTAATCCCTCCCTTTCTTTTTTATTCAATATCAATCCAAATGAATTTTACTTTGGATTTATAAGGATTTTTTATTTTATGCCTTCTGTCGGCGCAATAATAAAAACAATCTCCTTCGTTTACTTTATATTTTTTTCCATCTAATATCAATTCCAGCTTTCCACTTATAACAAATCCGAATTCATCTCCCTCATGGGGTTCTTCTTCTTCAGTTTCAGAACCTGGTTCCATCTCAATTAACTTTGGATCAATTGACTTGTCTTCGATATTGTCCATTAAAATAAAACCTTTTATGCCTAATTCATCTAAATACATTGGAACTCTATCGCTTACTTTAAAAACTATCTTTTCTTGTTTTTTGTCTGTTGAGAAAAATGTTTTTAAATCACTTCCTAGGACTCTTAATATTCTTTCTAAAGTGTCTATCGAAGGTGAAACCTGGTCATTTTCAAGCTGAGATATGAAACTTCTAGAAAGATCACATCTATCCGCTAATTCTTCTTGAGTGTACCCCCTAGCCACTCTTAAAGTCCTTATTTTAGAGCCTAATTTCAACTTCCCACCCCGTTGATGTCTATAATACTAAACAAAAAATGTTTATGATACACAACATATTATATAATCTTTTCACTTTCTTTCAAGTTAATTTTGTGTAAAATAAAGGTAACGAAATAAGAGAAAAATGCGTTAAAAATAGCACTTATTAGATTTTTAGGTGTTATAATTACAAAGAAGATGATGAGAGGAGGTTTGATAATGATATTATTTGGAACTGGTGGAATTAGAGGAGTAATGAGAGAGGGAGAATTTGACGAAAAAACAGTTATGGTTGCAAGTAAAGGTGTTTCTAATTATATGAAAGATAATAATTTAAAAAGTGTAGTTATTGCATACGATACTAGAAATAATTCAAAAAAATTTGCAGATTTATCTGCAAGGGTCTTTGCATCAGATGGTCATAAAGTTTTTTTGTTTTCACAGCCGGTTCCTACTCCTGTTTTATCGTTTGCGGTAAGGCAATTAAAATGTGATATGGGGATTGTTATAACTGCAAGTCATAATCCACCTGAATATAATGGATATAAGGTTTATACTTTTGATGGAGTCCAAGCTATACCTAAAATTACAAATGTTTTGGCAGATTATGTGGAAAAAGCATGGAATATGCCTATAGAACTTTCAGAAAATTTTGAATACGTCCAAGATGAATTGCTTGATCAATACATAGAAAAAGTAACCAGTTTAATTTCAACAGATTTAAATGGACTTAAAATAGTGTATACACCGTTACATGGAACTGGTTTAAAACCAGTTATGTCTGTATTAAAAAAATTAGGTGCGCAATTAATACCTGTTTCGGAGCAGTGCACATTTGACGGAAATTTTCCCACTGTAAAATCTCCAAATCCGGAAGATGATGGAGCGTTAACTTTATTGAGAAAGTACATGAAAAAACATAATGTAGATCTTGGAATTGCAACTGATCCAGATTGTGATAGAGTAGGAGTTGTTTATAAAGGAATACGTTTAACAGGCAATCAAGTGGGAGTTCTTATATCTGATTACTTATTAAACTATGCAGATGAAGACAGTATGATAGTTAAAACTATTGTGACTACGGATATGGTGAAACCCATGTGTAAGGAAAAGGGAGTAAGATTATTTGAGACACCAACTGGCTTTAAATATATAGGCTATCTCGCAGAAAATAGTAAATATAAATTTTTATTTGGTTTTGAAGAGAGTTGTGGATATCTTACGGGAGATCTTTCAAGAGATAAAGATGGAGTGATAGGTTCTGCGTTAGTTGCCGTGGTTTCAAAGAAATACGATTTATTGGATAGATTAGAGGAACTTTATCAAAAATATGGATATTACCAAGAAAAGCTTTTAAACTTTAAATTTAAGAGTGTAAATATAGCCAAAGAAATTTATGGAAGAATAAAGAAAATGGATTTGGATATAATAGATTATTCAAAAGGATATGGTAATGTTGAACCTAACGAAACTATTCAAATAATGTTTGAGGAAGGTAAAATTTTTGTACGACCTTCTGGAACTGAACCAAAATTGAAAGCATATGTTATGACCGTATCTGAAGACAAGGAAAAATCCATAGAGAATTTAGAAGTACTTGTAAAAAAGTTTAAAGATATATTAGAAAAAACGAAAGGGTAATTACCCTTTCGTTTATTTTTCCTCTTTTATAGATAATATTACTTGGATAAATGAATCGAAAAGAGGGCATAGTTCTGGGAATTTACCACAAAATAGTTCCATTTCTGCGTTTATTATTTCCAAATCTTCCCTGACAATAGGGCCGGTTATAGTCTTAATTGTTCCGTAATTTTTGATATTTTCAATTGTATTTTTTAGCAAGCTTTCCATTACTTTAAAGAATAATTCTTTTGGTAATTTTGCATCATCGTATATCTTTTCTGCAATATATATCAAAGAATGAGTAAAGTTACTCATTATTACCGCAGAGAGATGATAGTTAATTTTAGCATTTGTTGGTATTATAAAAGATATACCACCTAAGAGGTCCACTATTTTCTTTGCTAAATCTACATTTCCTTCTATCCCAAAAGGTACATTTGTAAATTTTGTATTTTCGTTTATTACTGGACAATTTGGATGGATAGACGCAGGATTCCATTTTTCTGGAAAAATAGTTGAGGGGTAAAATCCACTAAAATGTATTACAGATGTATTAGTAGGTATAAACTTTTCTAGCATATTTTTTGCTTCAGGAAGAAATGTATCGTTGTATCCTACTAAAACTACATCTTCAAACTTAAAGGAATCGCTATATGATACGGGAGTGCCCTTTCCAATTTTTTTTGAGAATATTTTTGCTTTTTCTTTGTCTCTTGATAAAATGTATCCAATTTCAACTTTGTCTTTTAAATTGAAAAGCAGGGCAGATGTAACTTTTCCAAGTCCGGCAACATTGATTTTCATTTTTATTTTCCTCCCTAAAATAAATTAACCAAAAATACTAAAAGAGGGCAGATTAACAATGCGGGCAAAAAATTTCCTACTCTAGTATCTTTAATTTCAAGAATTTTTAGACCAATGCCTAATACCATAACACCACCTGCGGCTATTAAATCATTTAAGTAAGCGGGAGTAGTTAGAAATGATAATTTTGAGGAAAAGATAACCAGTAGACCTTGAATAACAAGTACAGAAAAACCAGATAATAGTACTCCAAGGCCATAGATAGAAGATAGAACAATTGAGGAGATACCGTCTAAAAGTGATTTCATATAAATTAGTGAACCGTCATTTGTAAGTCCAGCGGTAATTGAACCTATTATTGTTAAAGGACCAACAAGGAATAAAAGAGATGATGTAACAAAACCTGTAGAAAAATCTCCTTCTTTTATTGTATCACCTATCTTTTTCAGTTTGCCTTCTATATTTATAAGTTCGCCTATAATTCCACCTATTGCAAGCGATGATAGAACGATGAGGAAATTATTTGTCTTTAGGATCATTGTTAAAGATAAACCTATTGTTGATAATCCAACTGCGTAAAATAAAATATTCTGTATGTTTTTTGGAACCCCTTTTTTTATAAATATTCCAATAAGACTTCCTATAACTATCGAAATAGTATTTATTATCGGTGTAAAAATAACATATCCCTCCTTTTTATCTATACCCTATTTATAGATTGAATTTTTTTAAGTATTTTTCGTAATACTTGTTTTGTATTTTAAACATTAATTCTGCGTTAGTTGTGTCGTATTCATGGTCATATCCACAACAGTGTAAAGAAGCATGTATTAAGACCATTAACAATTCTTTTTCAAATGAATTTGAAAATGTTTCGGCGTTTCTTTTAATAACATCTTCGCATATGTATATTTCTGCAAATAAGTCATCATCTCCGTATACAAAGGTTAGCACATCTGTCTCTGTATCCTTTTTTCGAAAGGTGTTGTTTAGTTTTTTGATTTCTTCTTTTGAAACAAAGATAATATTTATGTTTACTTCTTTTCCCAATTCATTTTTTGTAATTTCTTTAACTATCTTGGTGTATTTTTTATCTATTTCTTTGTTAGTTGTTATCACTTGATTGCACCACCTTTTTAATTTCTTCTTTTGGATATTCTATTCTACTCTTTGTAATATTAATAATCACTTTTATAAATTCATCGATTATAAGTTCCAATTCTTTAAGAGTTAAACCAGATTCATCTAGTTGTTTTTCGTTGTATATACCAGACACAATTTCTTCGACTTTGTCTTTAATTCTTTGATAGTTTGAGGTGTTTATACTCTTTAATGCTGCTTCTACACTGTCTGCAAGCATTATTATTCCTGCCTCTTTGAATTGTGGCTTGGGACCAGGATATCTAAAAGAATCTTCATCTACATTTTCTTCAATTTCTTTTGCTTTAAAGTAAAAATATTTTTGTACTCTTGTTCCATGATGTTGTGGAATTATAAACTCTATTCTTAAAGGAAGTCTATACTTTCGTGCAAATTCAACACCAGATTTTACATGATCTTCCAGGATAATATGACTAAGAAAAGGGCTTATTTGATTGTGCGGATTTTGATTTTTATCTTTCAAATTTTCGACAAAAAAATATGGTCGTACCATTTTTCCAATATCATGAAAGTACGAGGCAACTCTTGCAAATGTAGAGTTTGCACCTATTCTTTCTGCAGCAGCTTCTGCAAGTGTTGCAACCATAATACTGTGATAATACGTTCCAGGGGCTTGTATGGATAGTCTTTTTAAAAGAGGATGATTCATATTTGCAAGCTCTGCAAGACCGATATTAGAATATATTCTTGAAAAATATTCTATATAGGGAAGTACTCCAAGAATTATGACAGTTGATACAAATGGATTTAGAATAGCATATATAAAGGTATATACGTTTAGATAGAAAGGTTTAAGTGGACTTTGAGCAACGACAAGTAGAATTGCCGTTAACGAAGTAAAAGTAGCAGCTTTTGCTATTTCAATTCTTCTTACAATGTTTTTTATTAGATAGTTCATAATTACAATTTGTGGGACAAAGAAAAATAGGGAGTAAAAATTTCCAAGATGAAATGAAAGAATTACACTTTGTAATATTCCTGCAGCTATGCCTACTTCGTATGTGGTAAGTAAGGTGAGAAGAAGCGATGAAATCAAAAATGGGGAAAGACTGACATCCCAATTTTTCATTGATGGATAAGTAATCAAAATTCCTATTATGAATAAAAAATAAAATGTGTATTTATAAATTTTGTGGAGTTTGAAATAATAAATATATTTGAACAACAATTCAATGACCAAATACCATAAAAGAGTTAAAAAAATAAACTCATTTGTAGCTTTTACGAGATTAAAGTCGAATGAATTAATTATAATTACTGATATAAGCGAAACAACTATTCCTTCGAAGTCAATCTTTTTCATTTTTTTCCCCTTTTTCATATTTTTCGTATGCTTTGATTATCTTTTTTACAAGAGGATGCCTTACTACATCTGCTTCAGTTAAATGAACAAATTCTATCCCATCTATACTTTTAAGTATCTTTTCTGCCATCACCAAACCAGAATTTTCTTTTATGTCTATTTGTGTTATATCTCCGGTAATAATTGCTTTGGAACTGAATCCAATCCGAGTTAAGAACATTTTCATTTGTTCATAAGTAGTGTTTTGAGCCTCGTCTAAAATTATAAATGCATTGTTTAATGTTCTACCTCTCATGTAAGCAAGGGGAGCAATTTCAATAATATTTCTTTCCCTGTATGATATGAATTTTTCAAAAGGTATTAAATCAATTAAGGAATCAAATAAAGGTCTTAAATAAGGATCTACTTTTTCAGATAAATCTCCAGGTAAAAAACCTAACTTTTCTCCAGCTTCAACAGCAGGCCTTGTGAGTATTATTCTATTTATTTTTCCGCTTTTTAAGTAATCTACAGCAAGCGCAGATGCCAAATAAGTTTTTCCAGTACCAGCAGGACCTATAACAAAAACTATATCACTTTTTTCAACGGCTTCTATGTACTTTTTTTGGCCTCTTGTTTTTGGTTTTACCCTACCATGGATAATAGTTTTCGTGATAACTTCAGTTAATATTTCAGAGTTTTTTTCTGTTTCCTTTTCCGATACCAAATATTCAAATTCTTGTTTATCCAGTAAATGTCCTTCTCGTGTAATATTTATCATTTCATTTATTATGCCTTCAACGATTTTTATGTTTTCTTCATTTTTTCCTTTTAAAAAAACTTCATTTCCCCTAACAGATATATCAAGTCCAAATTTTTTTTCCAAATATCTAAGCCTATTGTCATACTGACCAAAAATTTCGACTATGAATATGTCTTTTGGAATTGTTATTTTTTTTATCACTCATGCACCTCACTTTTGTTCTTCTAAGTTAGTAAATAAAAAGTTTCCCTATCCCCCAAGTGTCTTTTTTAAATTATACCACATAATTTATTAAGAGTTTTTTCTACCAAAGTTGAGACTCTTTCTTCAGGTTCAATTTTGGAAATTATCTCTTTTACCTTCCTAATTACTATTGTTTCTGCATGCCTTTTTTGTCTTTGTTTTTTTCTTGTATTTAGCTCTCCATTTTCTTTGAATTTATTTAATAAATCATTTATATTTTCTAAAAGTTGTTTAATTCCTTTTCCAGAAGTAGCAATAGTTTCAACTATTGTTTTTTTAGAATTTGAGAGTGATAAGATATGTTCAAGTTGGATCTTTAAAGATGCTGTTCCATCTAAATCTGCTTTATTTATAACATAAATATCACCAATTTCCATTATTCCAGCTTTTAACAGTTGAATTTCATCTCCTGCTCCTGGCGAAAGTACGAGTGTAACTAGATCAGATACGTTTACTATATCAATTTCACTTTGGCCGGCTCCTACAGTTTCAATTAATATATAATCAAATCCAAATGCATCCATTAGTTTTATCACGTCAAAAATACTTTCGTTAAGACCTCCAAGACTATTTCCACTGCCCATACTTCTTATGAAAACACCTTTGTCAAGGAAGTGTTTTTTCATCCTTATTCTGTCACCCAAAAATGCGCCGCCGGTAAAAGGGCTTGTAGGATCTACCGCAATTACCCCAACAGTTTTTTCTGTTGCTCTAATTTCAGAAATTAGAGCATTTACTAAAGAACTTTTTCCCGCTCCTGGGCTTCCAGTAATTCCAATAACAAACGAATCATTTGTCCATAAATCGTCAACAAAATTATTTTCAGTATTATTTTCAACGTAAGTTATAAGCTTTGCAAGTGCTCTCTGATCTTTTTGTTTTAATTTTTCTAAGAGTTCTTTCAATTTTTAACCTCCGTAAAGAAATTTTGTATTTTTTTAACGATTGTGTTTAAGGGTGTCCCAGGTCCGAATACTTCTTTTATCCCCATCTTCTTTAATTCAACTGCGTCGTTTGCTGGAATTATACCACCAACAAAAACAGGTACGTTAAAATCATTTTCTTCCATTAATTTTAGTATTTTTTTACAGATACTCATATGTGCTCCTGATAATATGGAAAGCCCGATTACATCCACGTCTTCTTGTATAGCAGATTGAATAATTTGTTCTGGAGTTTGTCTTAATCCCGTATATATAACTTCCATACCAGCGTCTCTTAATGCTTTTGCAACAACTTTTGCACCTCTATCATGACCATCAAGTCCTGGTTTTGCAATAAGTACCCTTATTTTTTTTTCCATTTTCCCCCTCCTATTCAAGTTCGATTAATGCTTGTCCTGTGTCGACATTATCTCCTTCTTTTACGAGGACATTTTTCACAGTTCCTCCTACCTCGGCTATAATTTCATTTTCCATTTTCATGGCCTCTAAAATTACAACTTTGTCACCAGGTTTTACATTTTGGCCTTGGGAGATTAACACTTTTAAGACAAGCCCAGACATAGGGGCGTTAATAGTATGACTACCTGAAGATGATTTCTTTGGTTCAATTTTTTCAGTTTCAGGTTTAGATTGTGTTTTTTCCTCTACTTTTGGTGTTTTTACGTTTTCTACATTTGATGGTGTTTTTTCTTGCAGAATTTGTGTGTGAGCTTGTAAATCCTCAACTTCTACTATGTATTCTTTTCCATTTACCCTAACTTTGAACTTTTTGACCATCCTTTTACACCTCTCCATCCAGTTTTTTTCCAGACAGTCCAACCTCTGTTTTCATTTTTTTTATAAACTTTCTTTACTGTTACTGGACCTAACATACTATATATTGCAGCCATAATTGCTGCTATTTCTTCTTCTTCTTCATTATTTAAAGTTAAGTCCTCGTGTGATTCTATTTTTTGAGGCAATTTTATTGCAGCTTTTTTTGAGAAAAATCCAAATAGTAAAAAGACAAAGTACAGTATCGTAAAAACCAAAAAAACTGTTACTAATCCTATAATGGTTATTATAAACATTCATTTCACCTCATAATGGAATGTTTCCATGCTTTTTCTTTGGTCTTGGTTCAACTTTTGTTTTGCCGTATTCAATTGATTTAGCTATCCATTTTCTTGTATTTCTTGGATCAATTATTGCATCGATGTAACCTCTTGACGCGGCAACGTATGGATTTGAGAATGCGTTTTTATATTCTTCTATCTTTTTAATTCTCATTTCCTCTGGATTTTCGGCATTTGCTATTTCTTTTTTGAAAATTATATTTGCTGCTCCTTCAGGTCCCATTACTGCGATTTCTGCGGTAGGCCATGCGGCTACAAAGTCTGCACCTAGATGTTTACTACCCATTGCAATATAGGCGCCACCGTATGCTTTTCTCAATATTATGGTAATTTTCAATGTTGTGGCTTCACTATATGCGTATAACATCTTTGCACCATGTCTTATTATTCCACCGTGTTCTTGTTTTGTTCCTGGGAGATATCCAGGTGTATCTACAAATGTGATAATTGGAATATTAAAGGAATCTAAGAATCTTATAAACCGTGCAGCTTTGTCTGAGGAATCTATATCCAAGACACCTGCAAATACGTTGGGTTGGTTTGCAACTATACCGACTGGATATCCATTAATTCTTGCAAAGCCTACCACTATATTTTTGGCAAAGTGTTCGTGAACTTCAAGAAATTCTCCATTGTCCACTATTTTTTTGATTACATTTTTTACATCATAACCTTTTTTAGAATCGGAAGATACTATATTAAGTATTGAATCATCAATTTCAAGGTTACCGCCACTTGATATTTCTGGATCTTCCATGTTGTTTTGCGGAAGGTATGACAAAAGATTTTTAATTAGTAGGATGGCATCTTCTTCAGATTTTGTAATGAAGTGTGCGTTTCCACTTTTTGAGTTGTGAATAAAAGCTCCCCCTAAATCTTCTTTTGAGATTTCTTCTCCTGTTACGGCTTTGATAACATTTGGTCCGGTTATAAACATTTGGGCTACTTTATCCACCATTATAACAAAATCTGTAATGGCAGGTGAATAAACAGCACCACCGGCACATGGTCCTGCTATTAAAGTTATTTGTGGTATTACACCAGAAGCGAGTGTATTTCTAAAGAATATTTCTCCGTAACCATATAGCGAATCTACACCTTCTTGTATTCTGGCACCACCTGAATCATTTATACCAATTATTGGGATTCCCATTTTAAGGGCAAGATCCATTATTTTGGCAATTTTTTTTGCGTGCATCTCACCTAAGGAACCACCCATAACGGTAAAATCTTGTGAAAATACAGCGACTGGTTTTCCGTTAATTTTTCCAATACCCGTTATAACTCCATCTGCAGGTAATTCTTTTTTATCTAATCCAAATTGTGTATTTCTATGTTTGACGAACTTGTCAATTTCTTCGAATGTTCCTTCATCAAATAAGAGTTGTAATCGTTCTCTTGCTGTTAGTTTTCCATTTTTGTGTTGTTTTTCAATTTGTTTTTCTCCTCCACCTTTTTCTATTTTTTCTTCCATTTCCTTTAGTTTTTTAATTAATTCTTCCATGTTTTTTCCTCCTTTTAGTGATTACCTTCAACTAATTCCAATAATATTCCACCAGTGGTTTTTGGATGAATGAAAAGAACCTTTGTTCCTCCTGCTCCTTTTTGTGGTTCTTCTGATAGAGGTTTTAATCCCATTTCTTTTGCAAGGGATATAGCTTCATTTATACCGGATACATTTACAGCTATATGATGTATACCTTCCCCTTTCTTTTCTAAAAATTTAGAAACTTCCGAATTTTCATTTATTGGTTCTAAGAGTTCAAAGCGTGTTTCTCCTATTTTCACAAAATAAACCTTTAATCCTCTTTCTGGTATTGTTTCTATATGTGTAACTTCAAGCCCTAAAAAATTCTTATATAAATTTAATCTTTCTTCTGCGTTTTTGACAACAATACCAATATGATCTATTTTGTTTGTTTTCAAACTAACCACCTCCGGTTAAATTGTAACACCGGTTTTTTATATTATCAAATTTCAAAATTATTGATTAAAGCCATCCAAGTATTTTCATAGTCCTTTTAGTAAATGATTTAAGTGCTTTTTTCTCAACATCAGTTCCACTGTATAATTCTTTGAATTCATCTGGTGAGAGTTGGTTTAGTTTTACTTTTGTTTTTGCAATGGCAGTTTCAGTGTACGGTTCGTTTAATATGGATTCTATTCCTATAACTTCGTTTTGTTGAAGAATTTCTTCAAAGTTATTGTATATTATTTTCACTTCACCTGATTTAATTATATAAATATATGTTCCGTTATCTCCTTTTTCAAAGATTTTACTTTCTTGATTTAATTCAATTGTTTTCATTTTGCATCACCCCAACGTATTTAGCGATATCTGAGTAAAATATCCACATTATATTTCCCTCTTCTTTGTATACTAATGCAAGTAAATTAAGTGCATCATGACAAATTTGTAAATTGTCGGAATAATGTAGTAATATCTTTTTACATAATAATTTTGTTATATATCTATCACCAATTGTTGAATAAACTTTTTTGGCTGTATCCAAAATTAATTCTGCTCCAGATTTTGAATCTGGGAATTTTTTTATAAAGTTTTTTAGATAATTTACCTTTGTTATTAATTTCGAATCGTCTATATTTTCTATTAAATGTAAGGCTGTTTCTTCATCATCTGGAAGTTCACCCACACTTAACGATAATAACGTTTCCATGTGTTCAATTACATTATCAAGATTTTCATCGTCTACTATGAAATCTTCAAGAGAAAAGTTTTTTTCCGTGTTTTCCTTCCTTAAGTTTATTAACTTTCTTAGAATATTTTCAAATTCTTCTGATAAAGATACTTCTTCAATTTCAGATTCTTCTATTGCTGAAATATCACCGGACAACGGAATTTCCAGTAGATATTCTGAAACTGCTATATAATCTCCTGCTTCTAATATTACAGGTCCTGATTTTTTCATTTCTCTTACTTTACCCGATTTTAATACGTATAGTTTTCTTGGGATTTCATTTACTGTAAATATTATTCCTTGGACTTTCAAATTTTCACCTCTTTACTTTTAATCTTTTTTTTCCTTTTTTGTCTACAGCTCTTCGTTTGCGCCTATTAACCAAACTAAATTCATCGTGTTGTGTGTTGATTTTTTCCAATTCTTTTTTAGATTGTCTTTCTGTTTCATCTGAAAGCCTTTGAATGTTTAACGTATAGATTATTGTCTGTTCAAAGATCCTTGACATCATTCCATCAAACATTCTGTATGTTTCCTTTTTAAACTCTATTATCGGATCTTTTTGTCCGTATGCCCTGAGGCTTACTGCTTCTTTTACATGTTCAACTTCTTCAAGGTATTGTCTCCAATTTTCATCAATTACCCTTAATGCAATAAATTTTCCTATTTTGTGGAAATCTTCACCAAATTCTTTTTTCTTTTCTTCAAACTTTTCGATTAGTTTGTTTTTCAAAAATTCTTTTAATTCTTCTCTTATGTCTGGTATCTCTCCCGTTATATTTACAATTTTTAGACTTTCTTTTACCTTGTTGACATCACAAACATTTTGTTCGCAAAATTCTTCTAATCTTCTTTCTGTAAAATCTTCAATGGCATCTTTAAAGTGCTCATCTATATTTCCTGAGAGTAAATATTCTCTGTAGCTATAAATGGCTTTTCTTTGTGCATCCAATACAGTATCCATTTGTAGAAGATTTTTCCTGATACCAAAATTTATACTTTCTACTTTCTTTTGTACTTTTTCAATGAGTTTTGTGAGCATTGGGTGGTAGATTGGTTCTCCTTTTTCTATTTTGACTATGTTCATTATTTTTTCTAATTTTTCACCACCAAATATCCTTATTAAATCATCTTCGAGTGATAAGAAAAATATGGATTCACCTGGATCACCTTGTCTTCCAGCTCTACCCCTTAGTTGGTTATCGATTCTTCTACTTTCGTGTCTTTCTGTTCCAATTATTAAAAGTCCGCCAAGTTCTTTAACGCCGGGGCCAAGTTTGATGTCTGTTCCCCTTCCTGCCATATTCGTTGCAATTGTTACTGAATTTTTTTGACCGGCTTTTGAGATTATCTCTGCTTCTTTTTCATGATGTTTTGCATTAAGAACGTTATGAGGTATGTTTTCTTTTTTTAGCATTTTGCTAAGTCTTTCACTTTTTTCTATAGAGGTAGTTCCTACAAGTACAGGTTGCCCCTTTTCGTATCTCTTTTTAATTTCATTAACAACTGCTTGAAATTTTTCTTCTTGTGTTCTATATATCAAATCGTCTCTATCTTTTCTTATCATAGGTTTGTGTGTTGGAATTACAACAACATCCATTCCATAAATTTGCTTGAATTCTTCTTCTTCTGTTTTTGCAGTCCCGGTCATACCGGCAAGTTTTTCATACATTCTAAAGTAGTTTTGATAAGTTATAGTTGCATAAGTTATCGATTCTTCTTTTATAGAAACACCTTCTTTTGCTTCGATAGCTTGGTGGAGACCTCCGCTATACCTTCTTCCTGGAAGAAGTCTTCCTGTAAATTCATCGACAATTACAACTTCTCCTTTATGAATAATATAATCTACATCCTTTTTAAACAAATATTGTGCTTTTAATGCGTTTAGTAAAAAATACATCTTGTTTACATGTTCAGGGTCATATAGATTGTCGATATTTAACAATTTTTCCACATGTTCGATTCCTTCGTCGGTCAATATAACCGTTTTTTTCTTTTCGTCTACTGTAAAATGTTTGTCTTTAATTAGTTTTTTGGCAATTTGGTTAAATCTTTTATAATCTGAGGCCTTTGTTTTAGATGGACCACTAATTATTAGGGGAGTTCTTGCCTCGTCTATTAAGATGCTATCTACTTCATCGACAATGGCGTAGTAGTGGCCCCTTTGAACTCTATCGGAGAGGTCTATGACTAAATTGTCCCTCAAGTAATCAAAACCAAATTCCGTATTTGTTCCATATGTAATATCGCAATGGTATGCTTCTTTTCTACTTATTTCTTTTATTTCTATTTCAAATGCAAGGGTTGCATTTTTTACCTTCTTTTCTTCGGGTAAAAATTCGTCGGAAAAATCTAATGGCCATACACTCAAGTTTTCTTTTACAGCATTTTCAAAAGCTTCTTTATTTTTCCAGATAATTTCGTACGATTTGTTTTGTGTGTTTATTATTCCTACTCTTAGTCCCAAAGCAAGATATATAGGTCCCATCCACATTGCATCTCTTTTGGCAAGATAATCATTTACAGTTACAAGATGTACACCTTTCCCCAAAAGGGCATTTAGTACAACAGGCATAGTTGCTACAAGTGTCTTTCCTTCGCCGGTTTTCATTTCGGCAACTTTACTATCGTGTAATACCATTCCACCAATAAGCTGCACATCAAAGGGTCTTAATCCGATGGTTCTTTTTGCAACTTCTCTTACTATTGCAAAAACTTCATATAGATAATCATCTATGGTTTCTTGGGTAATTTCCTTTTTTATTTTGTTTATTCTTTCAATTAATTCACTAAATTTTGAATTTTCTAAGTTTATTTCGTTGATTTTTTTTACCTTTTTCCAATATTTTTTTAAAACTCTTTCATTCTTGTCGAATAATTTCACAGTTTTTCCTCCCTTTGAACGATTTCATCAAATATTAATTTTCCACCTTTTGAATATATAAAAGTGGGATTATTATATGTTTTTGATAATTGATGTTTTATATCATTTATTTGAATTAGTGGGCTATTTAAAGAAAGTGTAAGTATATATGCAGGTGTTATTCTTAAACCGGCCTTAATTAGTCCGTGACAAGAACCGAAAATTACAACAGAACCTCCTGCATTTATTTCTGAACCCACATGTACGTTTCCAACTAAAATAATATTTCCATTGTGAGTTATTTTTTGACCGGATCTTAGATTTTTAATGAGAATGATAGTCTTCTCTTTTTCTTCTTCTTTATTTTCTACAGTTACATTTTTTTCATCGAATTCATCAGTTATTATAGCTTTAGTTTTGATATTATATTCTTCTAATTTTTCTATTATTTTTGGAACATCGCAAATTTTTTCCTTTAAATTTTTCATTTTTAAAAGTACTTTTTCTCTGCCATCAAAAAAGTGTTTGATTTCTTTCATTTTTGAATCAATATTTGAGAGTAAATTTTGAATTTTATCGTACTCATCAATGTAGAAAACAATATCGGATTTAAATGCTTTTAAGTCAAATGACAAAACACTCCCCCCTTAGAAGACAATGTCTTCTATTTCATCAATCCATTCTCCTAAATCTAATTTTTCAAATGTTTTCAAATGTTTTTTTAGATCGAAAAATACGTTTCTAAATGTTATTTCTTTGTTACCTGAAAATATTTCAAGTGAGCATTCTAATAAAGCGGCAAAATAATCTGCAATTCTAACTATTTGACCTTCAAAGGTAGAAAAAGGATCCGAAACCATATTTTCGTACTTTTTCAAATATGAAATTTTTGGATTTTCCTTTAACCATTCATTAAACATTTCTTTTTCTACCATGGATACCAACATGTCTAATTCTTTTGTTTTTTTCTTGGTTGGAGTTATAACATCTCCAGTAAAAGCTTCTGGTAAGTCGTGTAATAGTGCTCTTTTTATTATGTTTTCAACACTATCTTTTTCAAGATTTAACAGTTTTGCTATTATAAATGAAATTGCCACAACAATGAAAGAATGTCCTGCAACGGTTGTTTTTATGTTTCTATATATCCTATTCCACCTTACCATGGATACCATATTCAGCGCAATTGAAAAAAATATTTTTGGTATATCATCTGGGAAGTTATTATTATATTTATTAAGTTTTTCTTCAAGTTCAAGAATTGGTTTTTTAAAATCAAAAACTTTATCATTTACTTTTGCTTCAAAAAAACTTGTGTAAATATCTGCAAATTTATCAATTGGTTCAAATTTTTCGTCTGTAAGGTTATCTAGTTGGTCTTTTTCTACTATGTTGTATAGATCTTTGAATGCTTTGTCTCTTACTTTTTCCCAGACATCTGGAGAAAGTCTTTCTACGCGCTCTTTAAGTTCAAGTGAAACATCTGAAAGTACAAGTTTGGGTAGTATTCTACTCATTCTCCATTTTACCGCTTTTTCGATTTCCATATTGTAGTATTCTCTTAAGGCAAAGGAAATTAAAAGAGTTGAATAAGCATTGTCAGCTTCGGAAAATTTTACAACCGCTGGCTTGTTATTCCATCTTTGTATTGTAAATAAATTTCCCATCATAAATATTAATTTACCGATTCCCAACATTCTCCCTCCTTTGAAAATATTTTAACACATTAAATTCTTATTGTTTCAAAGTAATTGTCTTGAAGATCAAAAAAAAGTAATTTGTTTACGAGTGCATCTTCAAGATTTCCAGATAAAATTTTTATTGCTTCCAAAACTTGAAATGATGCAGTAATTAAAACAGCAGGTGGAAATACTTGGGGTGTTGTTGGAAAAACATATCCCTTTAATATATTTAATAAGGACTTTGTAACATTTGGTAAGATTACTGTTATTTGTCCAGAAAATCTTTCTACAGCACCGTGTATTAGAGGAATATTTAATTTGTGTGATAAATCATCCAGTATAAGTCTTCCTTCTATATTATCTAGACAGTCAAATATCAAATCAACTTTTTTGGAAAAGTTTTTTGTTATTTTTGAGCGAAGATTTCAACGTTGCAGTTTGGATTAATCCTTTTCAATTTTTCTTTTGCGATTATAACTTTTTGTTTGTTTACGTCGAAATAATCAAATAGTATTTGACGATTTAAATCTGGTGGATCTATACTTTTTGGATCGTATACAACGATGTTTTTAAAACCGAGTCTAACTAGCAATTCCAAATTGGTTAAACCTAACCCACCTGCACCTGCAACCAAAATTTTTTTACTTAATATGTTTTTATCAATTAGTTTTTCATGTCTTGAAATTAATTTTTTCATAATATTATCCCCCTCCAACTGGTATTAATATTATTAGTTCTCCGTCTTCTATGCTTTCTTTGTTTAGGATATTTCACCATTATTTAGGATTATAACAGATACTTTAGTTTTTATTTTATCGTTTAATAGTAAGAAAGTTTTTTCATTTTCTATCAAAAACGATATTTTCTTATGTGTTTTTTGGCTAATTTGTTTTGAAATTTCATCGAGTGTACCAAAATTTACTTCAATTGTATTTACTCCAATTATATTTCTGGCAGCTTCTGAAAATTTTATTTTCATACTTTCGCTCCTTATTTGATATATTCCTGTTAATATTATATAATTTTTCTGGTGATTTATATGATAGTTGTTTTTAGTGATATCCATGGTTGTTTTGAGCAATTTAAAAGGTTAGTTAATTATATTGAAAGAGTTTACAGTGATATAAGGTATATATTCTTGGGCGATTTTATTGATAGAGGTAATGATTCTAAGAAAGTTGTGGACTTGGTTTTAGAGATAAAAAATAAAGTGGTACTTTTGGGTAATCATGAAGAAATGATGTTAAGATACATGCAAGGGAAACCGTCTAGTTGGCTTTCTCAAAACAATGGTGGGTTAAAGACATTGAAATCTTTTGGCAAAAAACTAAACAATTATATTCCTTTTTTCCAGGAACTTAGTTTTATACACTTTGAAAAGATAAAAGATTTTAATTTTGTATTCTCTCATGCAAATATATCAATGTCATTTCCGCTAAGAGAAGCCTTAAGTTTTAAAGGAAATTTTTGGAAATTTTTAGAAGAATATAATGTACCTTTAAAGGGGAGCAATATATGGTATAGAGTACCAGAATATATAGATGGATATGTAGTTGTGCACGGTCATACCCCCGTAAATGAACCTGTTGTTTTGAAGAAGGATGGAAAAATTTATGATATTAACATAGATACAGGATGTGTTTATGGTGGTAATTTGACGGCTATGATTATTGAAGAAAATATAACGTTTATTAACGATGATCTTAAATATTTGGAGGGGAGAATATGAAAGTTGTTGCAATAATAAATTTATTGATTGTAACTTTGATTTGGGGATTAACTTTTCCCATACAAAAGATGATTTTACCAAATATTTCTCCTTTTGCGTATAATGCGATTCGATTTTGGATTGCGACTTTACTTTCGTATTTTATTTTTGGAAGAGGGAATAAATACGGTATAATTTTAGGTGTTGTGTTAGGAATATCATATGCAACTCAAACTTGGGGACTTTCAATAACTACATCTTCAAAAAGTGGATTTATTACCGCATTTTACATAATGCTTATTCCGGTGTTTTCGTATTACATAGAAAAAAAGAAACCATCAAAAATTCAAGTCTTCTCATTTTTGATTGCTATTGTTGGTGAATATCTTCTTTCTGGAGGTATTAATAGTATAAATATTGGTGATATTCTTACGTTTTTCTGTGCTATTTTTTATGCTTTACATGTTGTTTTAGTAACGCACTATTCCAAAAAGTCTAATGAAAAGGATTTGTTAACTTCTCAGTTTTTTATGGTAGCTTTGCTAAATACTTTATTTGGAATAAAAGGTACTTGGAATTTTAGTTTAAATGTTTTATCTGTTGCCTTGTTTACTGCGGTATTTGCCACTATATATGCGTTGATTGCACAAGCAAAATACCAAAAAATTGTAGGAAGCAATACAGCTGCATTAATTTTTGTGGGTGAGCCGATTTTTACAACGCTTTTTTCCATTTTACTTTTATCTGAGAGACTTTCGCTAATGCAAGTATTTGGGATGATTTTGACTTTGTTGGCTTTGATTTTGGCTATAATTCCCAAGAAATTTTTAGGATTTTTAAGAGAGATGTAGAATGATTAGAATGAGGAGGGGAAAGATGTTTAATACGAATTTTCATACATTAAAGATTGCAATGGATGTAGCTTTAAAAAGGCAAGAAATACATTCACAAAATATTGCAAATGCGGAAACTCCAAATTATAAAAGAAAATATATAGCATTTGAAGAATTATTAAGTGAATCGAAGATGAAGTTAAAATTAAGAACTACTTCTGCTAATCATATAAGTAATATTAAGGAAAGCATAAATCCTATCTTAAAGACACAGGAAAACACCTCCTTAACTAATGATAAGAATAACGTAGATATTGATGTCGAAATGGCTGAGATGGTTAAAAATGCTTTAAAGTATCAAACACTTTCTAGACTAATAAGTGCAAACATTGAAAGGTATAACACAGTTGTAAGAAATATTAGATAAGGAGGATTTGTATGAACGAATTTAATATAATGACAATTGCTGCAACAGGTATGTCAGCTCAAAGATTGAGAATAGATGTTATTACAAATAATCTTGCAAATTCTGAAACTACACGTACAAAAAATGGGGAACCGTACAGAAGAAAGGTTCCGGTCTTTCAAGAATTGGTTAGGAATATTAAAGGTAGGGTGGAAAATGGAGGAGTTATTGTTAAAAAAATATATGAAGATCAATCTCCTTTTAGAATAGTTTACGATCCTACTCATCCGGATGCTGATGAAAATGGTTATGTGAAATTACCAAATGTTAATGTAGTAAGGGAAATGGTTGATATGATAAATGCTCAACGTGCGTATGAGGCAAATGTTACTGCTTTTAATACCACTAAAGCGATGATTAATAGTGCGCTCCAAATTGGGAGGTGATTTGAATGATAGATAAGGTAAATGGAATAGGAAATTATGGGAATTTAAAACCAAATTCTTTGAAAAAGCAAAATAGTGATTTTACAAGTATATTGAATGATGCTATAAAAAGTGTTAATCAACAGCAAAAAAAGGCAGAACAAATGGCAGACGATTTTGCCACAGGGAAGATAAGTAATATACACGAGGTAATTGTGGAAGCTGAAAAGGCATCAATTTCACTTAGGCTTACTGTTGAGGTAAGAAATAAGATAGTAGATGCGTATAAAGAGATAATGAGGATGCAATTTTAAAAAAGGCTTCGGGAATTCCCGAAGCCTTTTTTTATTCTACCTTTATATCTATAATTTTCTTTTCTTTTTCTACTTTTTTAGGAAGTTCAATTTTTAAAACACCATCGTTAAATTTAGCGCTTATTTTTTCTACATCTACATAATCTGGTAATACAAATGCCCTTTCAAATTGACCTTCGACTCTTTCGATAACTCTGTAGTTCTTGTTTTTATCTTCTCTGTTAAATTTTCTTTCTCCCTTTATTATTAAGACTCCATCTTCTATTGTTATTTTTACATCATCCTTTTTCATTCCAGGAAGTTCTGCCTCGATTACAACTTCATTTTCCGTTTCATATATGTCCACTTTTGGGAAGTGAATTCTGGAACTTCTTGAAGGTTCCATGAAATCTTCAAATAATCTATCAATTTCCCTTTGAAGTTCTACAAATGGATCAAAGTAACCTCTTCTTGCTAACATAGTTTCACCTCCTTTTTTATTTACTATTTTCTGATTGTTGATTACCATTTTGTTTGTATATATATTCACCTATTTTGTTTTTCTCCCTATCAAGCTCGTCAAACAACATCTTTATTCTTGGTATATCGTTTTTGTTTATAGCATCTCTTAAGTCTTTTACTAAGTTTTCAAGTTTTTGTTTTTCGTCTTGAGGAATCTTATCACCATATTCCTTTAGGGATTTTTCTATGTAGTATGCAAGGTCGTCTGCTTTGTTCTTTAATTCCACTTCTTCTCTTCTTCTTTTATCTTGTTCTTCGAATTTCTTTGCATCCTCTATTATCTTGTTAATATCATTTTCAGAAAGTTTATGTCTTCCAGAGACAACCATAGATTGTTCTTTTCCAGTTCCTAAATCTTTTGCAGAGACATGTACTATACCGTCGCTGTCAATGTCAAAAGTAACTTCAATTTGAGGAACTCCTCTGGGAGCAGGTGGAATTCCAACTAATCTAAAGCTACCAAGCAATATATTATCCGCTGCAATTGGTCTTTCGCCTTGATATACTCTAACTTCTACCTCGGTTTGACCATCTTCTGCTGTTGTAAATACTTTACTCTTCTTAATTGGTATTGTTGAATTTCTAGGAATAATTGGTTCAAATAATCCGCCTTTTACTTCAATTCCCAATGTTAATGGAGTGACATCTACTAGGACAATATCTTTACCTTGTGCACCTTCTTCGCCAGCTAATATTGCCGCTTGAATAGCTGCTCCAACTGCAACAGCTTCATCGGGGTTTACTCCTTTATTCGGTTCTTTTCCAAAAATTTCTTTGATAAAGTTTTGTACCATAGGTACTCTTGTCATTCCGCCAACCAATATTATTTCATCAATATCTTCTGGTCTAAGTTTTGCGTCTGATAAAGCTTGTTCTATAGGTTTTCTCGTCATTTCTACTAGATCTCTAGTAAGAGATTCAAACATCGAACGTGTTAGTCTCATTTCAAGATGCAACGGACCTTCTGCGGTAGCTGTTATGTAAGGAAGACTTATATCTGTTTCTAACTTACTTGAAAGCTCAATTTTTGCTTTTTCAGCTGCATCTCTTAACCTTTGTAATGCTTGTTTGTCTTCTCTAAGGTCAACACCATGTTGTTTTTTGAATTCTTCAGCTAACCAGTCAATTATTTTTTGATCAAAGTCGTCTCCTCCAAGATGGTTATTACCAGATGTTGCGATTACTTGAATAACTCCATCCCCTATTTCAAGGATCGAAACGTCAAATGTACCTCCACCTAAGTCGTATACCAAAACTTTTTTTTCTTTTCCTTTTTTGTCGAGACCATACGCAAGTGCAGCGGCTGTAGGTTCGTTTATTATTCTTAAGACTTCAAAACCAGCTATTCTTCCAGCGTCTTTTGTTGCTTGCCTTTGTGCATCGTTAAAATATGCAGGACATGTGATTACCGCTTTTTTTATTTCGCCACCCAAATATTCTTCAGCATCTCTTTTTAACTTTTTTAATACAAATGCACTAATCTCTTGTGGGGTGTATTCCTTGTCGTCGATTTTTACTTTGTAATCTGTTCCCATTTTCCTTTTAATTGATTTTATAGTCCTATCAGAATTCAAGATTAATTGTCTTTTGGCAGGTTCGCCAACCAATATTTCACCCGATTTACTAAAAGCGACTATTGATGGTGTAGTTCTTGTACCTTCAGCATTTGGAATAACCTCAACATTTGAATCTGGTTTCATCCATGCGATTACACTATTTGTTGTTCCCAAGTCTATACCTACAACGTATTCTTTCTTATTTGCCATTTTTCCACCTCCCAGTTTATATTATATGATATTAGCACTCTATTGTCAAGAGTGATAACACAAAATTCTAAAAAACAGGAAGGCTCATGAATAAATGCCTTCCTGCGTGTTAATTTGTTGTTTACTTAAAATTATAGCAAACGTAACTTTTAATTGTTATCGGTTGTTGAGGATAATTTTACTGCTGTACCATATGCTAATATTTCTGCGGCACCACTCATTACTGCAGCGCTGGAAAATCTTATTGACACTATAGCATCGGCTCCTAGCTTTTCTGCTTCGTCGATCATCCTTTCTATTGCTTTGTTTCTTGCTTCAGTCATCATTTCTGTATAGGATTTGATTTCACCACCGGCCAATGTTTTAAATGCTGCGGCTATGTCTTTCCCAAGATGTTTGGAATGTACTATGTTTCCCATGACTACTCCCAATATTTTTGTTATTTTGTACCCTGGAACTTTTTCCGTGGTAGATATTAACATAATGTTCTCCTCCTTTAATTTTTTACTTTAATTTTTTATAAATTTTATAATTTCATCAATAACTTTTGCATCAACATGATTTTCGATTAAGTATGCATTTGGTGTTTTTTCACCTGGTATAAATAAATGAGTTAATCCATTAAAGAGTATAATTTTGGTATTGTTAGTTAAGTGTTCTTTGAATATGTTGTAGTCTTTTAAAGTTACTTGATAATCATTTTTTCCAAAAAGTATTAAAGTTTTCACCTTTCCTAAGTATTTTAATGGGTTGTAGCTTCGTAAATCATACCAATATTTTGCTTTTGCGCCTAATACAAATTCGTCATTTGGTATTTTATTTTCTTTAAGCTCTTGTAGTTTCTGTAATATTTCATTACTTGTATTTTGGAGAAATTTTAATTGATCAGCTATTACATCTTCTAAATTTCTTGCAGGTGGGGCAAGCAATATTAATCCTGAAATATTATCATTTATTGTTGCAATGTATGGGGCTACATATGCACCAAGGCTATGTCCAAGTAGATATATCTCTTTGTAGTTATAATCCTTGAGTAATTTTATTGCTTTTAGAACATCGTTTATTATTTCTTCTTTAATTGTTATATTTTCATTTGCTTGATACAAAGTTCTTTTGTTATATCTTAATACTGCTATATTGTTACTTGACAAGGCATATGCTATATCTTTAAATATTTTGTTTGGTCCAATTGTTTCGTCCATATCTTGTGGCCCTGAACCATGTATTAAAATTACCGCGTATTTTGTGTGCTCTTTTGGAATTGTTAATTTTCCTGGAAGATCACCAACTTTTACGTCTTTTTCCACAAATTTATCACTTTTAACGTACTGTGGTATTTTATATTCTACATTTTGCGCAGGAGAGAAAAACAAGCCATCGATTTTTCCTTCTTTGTTTAGAGTGATAGATATATTTAAATTGCTTTTTTTAAACTTAGATGTGAATATGAAGACTTTATATGGTGGTTTTTCTATTATTTGCAATTTTACTATCTTTTCAAATTTTCCGTATGTTGATGTTATTTGCTGCCATATTTTTTTTATTTTTTCTATTGGAAGATGTTGTTTCATTATATTGGATGATAGATTGTACGCCACTTTGTAGTTTTCATTTACAAGTGCATAAAAATAATTGTAAGCTATTTTTTCAAAATTTGATGAAAATAAAAAAGTTGAGAAGATTACAATAGAAATTATCCATCTTTTCATTTTTACACCTCCTTATTTTCAAATAAGTAATACGAAAAGGATAAAAGTATTGTTCCAATTAAAATTAGTGATGTTGAATATGTAAAGTCTATTGTGGATTCTTTAAAAATTTTGTAGCCAAGAACATATTTATAGGTGTTAAGAAAACTTATGGGTCTTAAAAATCCGAGGGTAGTTGAAATACCTAGTATTGCAAAAGAAGTTAGCAAGGGTTTAACTTGATCGTTAAAAATCACAGAGAACATAAAAGATATGGAATACCAGAAAAATGCACCGATAAAAGAATGTATGAAAAATTTTGTAGTTGTCTCAAAAGAAAGTGTTTTATTTGTGATTATGGAGTAAATATATGGAATGTAAGATAGAACAAAGATTTCTATAGAAAGTACAATAAAGCTGACGATAAACTTGTTGTAAAATATGTTTTTTCTTGATTTTCTTACAAGTAAAAATGAGATTGTTTCATTTTCAAATTCCCTTGAAAATAGTGGAAATGAAAGTATTATACCAATTATAGGAATTATTTGTCCAAAATTTTTCCCAAACCACTGTGATAATATGTAAAAATCCCAATTTTTGAGTTTTTCAACAAAATTATTTCCTACGAATCTTTGTATGACCTCTGAGTTTTTGTTTAGAAGATCTATCACAAAATTTTGAAATGGTGCAATAGAAAAAAAGAGTATTAACATTACAACAAAGGTGAGAATACTTCTAGTTTTCATATCTATCCATTCTTTTTTCATAACTTTTCCCCCTTTACAAGAGCCTCAAATATTATTTCGAAAGTTGCGGATTTTATATTCCCTTTTGCATTTTCTTTCTTGCAAAGGATTATTTTTTCGTTTCCTGTTTTTTTGTATAAAAGTCCTTTGATATTTTCGTTAGTAACACATAAAACATATTTTTCTTTGATGTTATCCATGTAATCGTATTCGACAATTTTTCCATTGGACATAATTGCAATTTTGTCTGCAATTTTTTCTACTTCGGAGAGTATGTGACTTGTTAAAAATACAGTTTTTTCTTCAAATGATAGTTTTCTAATGATTTCGATTACTTTTTTTTGCATTAGAGGGTCAAGCCCCCATGTGGGTTCGTCAAAAAAGTATATATCGACGTTTTCAGATAGTACAATTGCAAGATATAACAATGTTGTCATTCCATGTGATAATGTTGCAATTTTTTCATTGAGCGGAAGTTGAAATTCATTGACAAAATCCAATGATTTTTCCAATGAAAAGTTTGAAGAAAGTTCTTTGGTTATTTCCAATATTTTTTTTACTGTTAAATATTTATATAATTCTTTTTTTTCGGGAAGATATGTATATGTTCCATTGAGTATGATTTCTCCTTTGTCTTTTTTCCTTAAGTTTAATATGCACTTTAAGGTTGTTGTTTTACCAGCACCGTTGGGACCTAAAAGTGCAAATATTTCGCCTTTGTTTACTTCAAATGAGATATTATCTACCGCTTTTTTTGAACCATATGCTTTTTTTAAATTTTTAACTTTTATCAAGGAAATCACCCCCTCTAATAAATTCACAAATTTCATTTATTGAAATTCCTGCTTTTAGGCATTTTTTTACAATTTCAGATAGTTCTTGTAGTATTTCCATATTGAATTTTTCCAAAGAATCCTTTATTACTATATATCCTTCACCGCGAACTGCTTTAATAACATTTTCGTTGGCTAATTCTCTGTATGCTCTTGCTACAGTGTTTAAATTTACATTTAGATCATTAGCTAATTTCCTTATAGAAGGAAGAAAATCACCGTTTTTTAATCTACCCTTTAAGATTTCAAGCTTTATATTTTCAACAATTTGTTTATATACAGGGATGTGAGATGAAAAATTTATACTAAACCACATATTACACCTCCTACACTGTAATATTATAATATTACAGTATGCATAAGTCAAATAAAAAAATCCAAGTAATCCTTAAAGATTACTTGGATTTATACGATTTTTGAGTGTTACTGTAAATTTTCAATTATAACGGCAGTGCCCATACCTCCACCGATACATAATGTGGCAAGTCCATATCTTAAATTTCTCTTTTTCATTTCGTATAGTAGCGTTACTATTATTCTGTTTCCACTTGCACCTATTGGATGACCAAGAGCTATTGCGCCACCATTTACATTTGTTCTCTCGAGTATCCAGTCTTTACTTATACCAAATTTTTCGCTCCACAATTTTATTACCGCAAGACTTTGTGCTGCAAATGCTTCGTTTAACTCTATTAGTTCTATATCTTCCATCTTTAAATTTGCTTTTTTGAGTACTTTTTCCGTTGCGGGGACAGGGCCAAGTCCCATTTCCATTGGATCCACTCCTGCTTGTGCCCATGCTATTATTCTTGCAAGTGGCTTTAAATTGTTCTTTTCAACATATTTTTCAGATGCAAGTACTATAGCACTTCCTCCATCGTTTATACCGCTTGCATTTCCCGCGGTTATCGTGCCGTCTTTTTTAAAAGCTGGTCTTAACTTTGAAAGTTTTTCAAGTGTTACGTCAAGCCTTGGATGTTCATCTGTATCAAAAATTTTAGTTTCTTTTTTTGTGATTATCTCTACTGGAACAATTTCGTCTTTGAATTTTTCTTCCTCTATTGCTTTTTTGGTCTTCATTTGACTTTCATATGCAAACTTATCCTGTTCTTCTCTTGAAATTTGGTATTTTTCCGCTAAATGTTCTGCGGTAAGTCCCATGTGTATGTTGTTAAAAACATCGGTAAGTCCATCAATTATCATGTGATCTATTACTTCAAAATTTCCAAACTTTACCCCATATCGTGCTTTTGAGGGGAGTAAATAAGGAGAAGCAGACATGTTTTCAATACCCGCAGCAAGAACAAGATCAGCCTCTTTGGAAATGATATCAACTGCTCCTATCATAACAGCTTTCATGCCGCTGCCACAAAGCATATTGACGGTATACCCAGGTTTTTCCTTTGGAATACCTGCATATATCCCCACTTGCCTACCAGGTCCCATACCTTGTCCTGCAGTAAGAATAGAACCAACGATAGTTTCGTCAAAATCTTCTTTTGGAACGTTTGCCTGTTCAATAGCCGCCTTAGCAGCTATTGCCCCAAGCTTTGGTGCAGGTATATCTTTTAAACTCCCCGCAAATGTACCTATCGCTGTTCTTTTTAGTCCGAGTATGTATACCATTATATCCCTCCTAGTTGGATTAAAATGTTTTTATTTCTTTGTTAATAATTAGATTTGCATCTGTTAATTTAAGTACCTCATCAATTGTAGTTTCTTCGGAAATTTCTTTTAATACTAATCCTTCATTTGTAGGTTCAATTACGGCAAGTTCTGTGACTATTAAATCTACACGTCTAACCGAAGTTAAAGGTAATGTGCATTTTTTAACAATTTTTGGTTTTCCCTTTGCAGTATGGGTCATTGCGACTATAACTTTTTTTGCACCTGTGACTAAATCCATAGCGCCACCCATACCAGGAATCATTTTGTTTGGAATCATCCAATTTGCAAGGTGTCCTTCTTCGTCTACTTGGAGGCCACCGAGTACAGTAATATCTAAATGTCCTCCACGGATTATTCCAAAGGAAAAGGCGCTATCAAAGGTCATTGCACCGGGCAATGCTGTAACATAACTTCCACCTGCATTTGTCAAATCTTTGTTTTCAAGACCTACATTTGGAGCAGGTCCCATACCGATAATACCATTTTCGCTTTGAAAAAACACGTGAATATTTTTTGGAATGTAATTTGCCACTAGAGTGGGTAATCCTATTCCAAGATTTACCAATTGCCCATCTTTCAATTCCTTGGCTACTCGTATTGCAATTTTTTCTTTTATATTCATTTTTCCACCCCCACAATGTAATCGACGATTACTCCTGGAATTTTTATTTCATTTGGGGCGAGTGAACCTGTGGGGACTGTTTCTTCTACTTCTACTATTACCATTTTGGCGGCAAGTGCCATTAGTGGATTGAAATTTTCTGCGGTAAGATTAAATACTAAATTCCCCATGTAGTCTGACTTTTTAGCTTTAATAATGGATATGTCTGCGTGTAATGGGAGTTCTAAAAGGTATTTTTTTCCATCAATTTCTAATAGTTTTTTTCCGTTTTCTACCACGGTTCCTACTCCAGTAGGTGTTAGTATTCCTCCCAATCCTACCCCAGCAGCACGAATTCTTTCGGCTAGTGTTCCTTGTGGAACTAATTCAACTTCTAAGCTTCCTTCTATCATTTGTTTTTGAGTTTCTGGATTTGTTCCAATGTGTGAAACTATTACTTTTTTACATAACTTATTTTTTATTAATTTACCTATTCCTTTGTCTTCAAATGCCGTATCGTTTGCTATAACAGTGAGACTTGAGATCTTATTTTTTACTATTTCGTCAATAATTTTTTCTGGAGTACCTACTCCAAGGAACCCACCAATCATTAAAGTAGCTCCTTCGTATATTAGTGTCTTGATTTCTGATATATCTATTACTTTCAAAAAATCTCCCCCCTTTTTTGTAAAAATGTTTCAAAGAAATTATAACGTTTTTCTAAAAATTATTCAAAAAGGAAAAGAGCAGAAAATTTAAGGTTTTTTGGTTATAAAACCTAATAAAAAAAAACTCCAGGATTTCCTGGAGTTTAATCATTTAAGAACTCTTTAATTTTTTTTGCTGCTTTTTTTCCTGCGCCCATTGCAAGTATTACAGTTGCCGAACCTGTTACAATATCTCCGCCAGCGAAGACTTTTGGAATACTTGTTTGGCCATACTCGTTTGTTTGTATGTATCCCCATTTGTTTAACTTTAAACCTTCAAATTTTGAAAGCAAAAGTTTGTTTGGGTTTGTTCCTATAGCTTCAATTGCAATTTCTGTAGGAATAATGAATTCACTATTTTCTATTGGAATAGGTTTTCTTCTACCACTTTTATCTGGTTGACCTAACTTCATTTTTACACACTTTATGCCAATTAAGTTTCCTTCTTTGTCACCAATATAGCTAATAGGTTGTGTGAGTAGTTGGAATTTCACACCTTCTTCCTTAGCGTGGTGGATCTCTGCTTTTCTTGCAGGCATTTCTTCTTCGCTTCTTCTGTAGATTATAGTAACATTTGCTCCGAGTCTTAAAGCACTTCTTGCGGCATCCATTGCAGTATTTCCTCCCCCAATTACCACAACATTTTTACCAATTTTTACTGGAGTGTCATATTCTGGGAATTTATACGCCTTCATTAAGTTTATTCTTGTTAAAAATTCATTTGCAGAATAAACACCGTTTAATTCTGTGCCTTCTATATTCATAAATTTTGGTGTACCGGCACCAACACCAATAAAAATTGCATCGTATTTTTCTAATAATTCTTGCGGTTCAATCGCATTTCCCACGGGAATATTTAAGAGTATGTTTACTCCTAGTTCTTTCAAAAAATCAACTTCTTTTTTTACTATTGATTTTGGTAAACGAAATTCTGGAATTCCGTATATTAGAACACCACCAGGCTCTGAGAATGTTTCATATACATCAACCAAAAATCCTGATTTTGCAAGTTCAGATGCAGCAGTAAGTCCAGAAGGTCCAGCTCCTATTATTGCTATTTTCTTATTTAATTTTTTTTCAATTTTTATCTCATCTTTTATATTGTTTTTAGATGCCCAATCGGCAACAAATCTTTCTAACGATCCAATAGCTATGGGTTTTCCCATTTTATTTAATACACAGGCACCTTCGCATTGTACTTCTTGTGGACACACCCTTCCGCAAATTGCAGGAAGAGCGTTGTATTTTTTCAATATTTTGTATGATTCTTGGAATTTTTCATTTGCAATTTGTTTTATAAATCCAGGAATGTCAATGCCGACGGGACACCCTTTTACACATGTAGGGATTTTGCATTGTAAACATCGTTTTGCTTCTATTATTGCTAAATTTTCAGTATACCCCAATGAAACTTCAGAGAAGTCTTTTGCACGTTCTTTTGGATTTCTTTCGATAGGGTTTACTCTATCTTTTAAAGCCATGTTGGTTCCCCCACAATCTTTAAGTAATTTTCTAAAGCCTTCTTTTCTTCTGCTTTATATTGTGAAAGTCTTGTTAAGAAACTGTTCCAGTCAACATCTCTGCCATCAAATTCGGGACCGTCAACGCAAGTGTATTTTAATGTATCTTTTATTCTAACACGACATCCACCACACATTCCAGTTCCGTCAACCATTATGGCGTTTAATGAAACAAAAATTTTTAAATTGTGTTGTTTGGCAACCTCAGAACAAGCTTTCATCATTAAAGCGGGACCTATAGCCCATACAACATCGTATTTTTCTTCCTTTATCAACTTTTCCATTAATTGGTTAGGAAATAACTTTTCGCCTTTACTTCCATCATTAGTTGCAAAATATAAGTTTTCTGAATCTTTGAATTCATCTTCCAAAATTATAGATTCTTTGTTTCTTGCAGCTAAAATTGTATCTACCTTATTACCGACATTTATTAATGCATCAACGATTGGTGCAATTGCTGCAATTCCTACGCCACCACCAATTACCAATACTCTTCCATAACGTTTTATTTCACTTGGAGTTCCTAGAGGTCCTACAACATCCTTTATATAATCATTTTCTTTTAGTTTGCAAAGTTCATACGTGCTCTTACCAACTGCCTTTACTATTACTCTGAACATATTGCCTTTAGTTTTAGAGATAGTTAAAGGAATTCTTTCGCCACCTTCGTGAATTCTAAAGATAACAAATTGTCCAGGTTTGGCTTTTTTTGAAATTATTGGGTTTTCTATCCAGAAAAGATGTACACCATATGCCAATTTTTCCTTTTTTACTATGTTATTTAACAATAAAAGCCCTCCTTTAAATAGTAGATTTATGACTTTGGATTTTTTTTGCTGCAAATGATATGGAAAAGTTCAATATTTTTTCGATGTCCCATTTTTTTATATATCCATACAAATAAGCTGCAGAAACAGCGTCTCCAGCGCCTGTGGTGTTTACTACTTTTACTTTTTTTGCCTTTTTTTGTATCATTTGCTTTTTGTTAGCGTATAAAACACCATCTTTTCCCATCTTTAAGATAACGTTATTTGTGTATTTTAAAAGATGTTGTATATTGTCTTTTAGAGTTTGTTTTTTTGATATTTGTTGTATTTCTTGAAGATTCAAAGATACCATTTCAGGTTTGAATTTTTTAATAATTTCAAATTGGCTAGTTTCTGAAAGTTCTACAAATGAAATTTTTGAATTTTTAAGTGCTCTAATAAGGGTGTTTTCTGGAATACCTGTTTGGATAAATGAAAGTTCCATTTTTTCCGGAATTTGGTCTTCTGATAAAAATTTATTTGCTCCAAGGTTGTGAAATATTGTGTTATTTCCATTTTTATCTATTATTATACTGGTAACAGCAGTAGATGTGTTTGCAATTTTTGGAGTAAATAGTAATATATTTTCAAGTGAATTTTTAATGAATTTTCCAAAGATATCATTTCCAATACATGAGATAAGCCTTACCTTTAGACCGAGTTTTGATAAATTTACTGCAACATTTGTAGCTTTTCCGCCTGTGGAAAGAACGGTAAAATTTGAAATGTTGTTGTTTTCTAATTTAATAGAGTCTACGTAGTAAAGTATATCTAGATTTGTTTTTCCTATACATACAATATCAACTTTCTCTTTGTAAAACAATGGAAGCAGCCCCCAATATACCAGCATTTTCGACTAAAGGACTTTGAATAATTTCATATGTGTTTTTAAAAGAAGGCATTACAAGTTCATCTACCCTTTTCTTAAGTGGATTAAAGAGAATATCTCCTGCTCTTGATACACCGCCTCCGATAATTATAACTTCCGGGTTGAATATGTGGATGAAACTTGTAATACCTATTGCAAGTGCTTCTACAACTTCATCTTTAATCATATTAGCCAATCTGTCATTTTGTTTTGCTAAATCAAATATGGATTTAGCGGTAATTTCGTTATCTTTAAATATCAGTGAATCTGGGTATTTCTTTTTCCGTTCCTGTGCCATTCTTACTATCGCAGTAGCTGATGCATAGGCTTCAAGACAACCATAGTTGCCACAACCACATAAAGGACCGTTTGGATTTATTATTACATGTCCTAATTCTGTGCCGATACCGTTATTTCCAGTAATTAATTTGTTGTGAGATATAACTCCTCCTCCTACACCCGTTCCAAGTGTTAATGCCACAATGTGTTTTTTTCCTTTTCCAGCTCCAAACCATTTTTCACCTAAGACAAAAGAATTTGCATCATTTTCTATGTAGACTTTTTTATTTAATAATTTTAAAAGTTCTGGTCCAAGCTCAAAGTTATGCCAATCTGGGAAGTTTGGTGAAAACCTCACAATTCCATTATCTTTATCAATTGAACCAGGAGAACCAATTCCAACAGCGTGAAAATCACCATTTGATAATTCCAAAATTGCATCTGCAATCCTTTTGACTACGGTTTCTCCGCCAAGATGTACTTTGGTTTCTATTGATGATTTTTTTAAAATTTTTCCTGATTTTGTATCTACTAATCCGATTTTCACGTATGTTCCACCAAGATCAACACCTATGATTTTCATTTTGTGGCCTCCTTTGCAAGGTAAAGTGAGCAACATCCTTTATAGTCATAGATTTTGCTTGCAGAATTTACAAAAATATCAGGAGAGATGTTGTTTAAAAGTACTTCTCTATATTTTCCATGTGGATGCATGCATCCAAGCACGACGGTTTTAAAATGTTTTTGTGCCATATCAAAAACCATTTTTACATCATTTATAGCAGGTGGCTTACAGTTTTCAAATTCGGTTTTTTTCGTTGGGATGAATATGTTTAATACTATAGAATCGAAATATTCTTTTAACATTTCCAAACTTTTTATTTCATGAGTTATTTTCCCACAGAAAATCCCGATTGTTATATGTGGTATCTTTTGTGCCTTTAATGGTAAAACAGAGTTTAGTATTTCTTCTGGGGATCTAGAGAGCTTGTATATATCTTTCATTACATCTTTATCTGAGAAAAAATCGAAACTTATGACATCCGCGATTTCGTCTATTTCAAATGGAGGATTTTTGGGAAAGCCTATGTGAAAATTGTAAATTAAATTATACTTTTCTTTTAGATCTTTTAATTTTTTGATATAACCTTTAAAGGGTATGGTACCATCAAACATCATTCCACCACTTATTAGAAATGATTTATATCGTTTTGTGTATCTTTCCATATCATCTATGTGTGTCATACTTTTAATATAAACTCCTCCACAATGTTTACAGTTTATAGGACAGGATTTTGTAACAGATATGGGTAAAGTTCCAGAAGGATTTACTATTACCACTTAAAATTCACCGCCTTAGTAGTTAATTTTTCTTTTTCATCAGTTTGTATCCATCCTTTTAATCCTAGAAGTTCCATGTATTCCACTGCTTCTGTGTATTCTGATTTTGTAATTTTTCTGCCAATAAGTGGATCGTTTTTTGCTCCAAAATGTGGAATGTACTGTGACATTAGAGAGACAGGTATTCTTGGATCAAGTTCCAATACAAATCTTAAGGCTTTGAAGTGTCCAGATACATTGTTTGGTAGTACAAGTATTCTAATTATAAGTCCTTTATTTTCAATAAAAGGACCTACTTGCTTGTACATTTCCTTTATTGCAACTTGCGCAATTTCCCAATAATTGTCAACTTTTGAGTAAATTTTACCATACATAGAGTTCGTATATCGAATGTCGGCAAGGTATATATCTACATAACCTTCAAGCATCTTTAAAGTTTCTACATTTTCATAACTTGAGGTATTATACACAACTGGTAATTTGAATCCTTTTGATTTTGCGATATTCAATGCTTCTATTATTTGTGGTACATATTGAGTTGCTGTAACTAGATCCAATGTATGTGCACCACTTTCTTGTAGCTTTAAGAATGCATCCGAAAGTTTTTCAACTGATATTTCTTTACCGATACCTTTTTGTGAAAAACCCATATTTTGACAGTATACACATTTCATTGGACAACCTGAAAAAAATACAATTCCCGCCCCATTTTTTCCGGAAATAGGTGGTTCTTCACCTTTGTGAAGTAATATATTTGCAATCTTAATTTTGGAGTCTGCTCCACAAATTCCCCGTTTTTCATATCTATTTATCATGCATTTTCTTGGGCATAATGTACATCTTTTTAGCATTTTACCCTCCTCTTTTGAGTTCTATAAAATGTTTTTCAAATTCTTGGATTTTATTTCTAACCTTATCTATAGCATCTTCAACTTGCTCAAGACCTGCATATAATTCTTCAGTTGCTTCGCGGGTAGTTTTAGAAACTTTGATAATTTTATCGATATTATTTATTGTGGAATTATTTATTTCGCTTATAGCGTTAAGTGATTCATTTACTTCCAGTATTTCTTTTGAGGCTTTTTCTGAAATTAAAATGTTTGATGTTATAATTTTTTCGATATTTGAGAGTGATTCTTTGGAATTTTTGGCAAGTTCTCTCGTGCTATTTGAAAGTTCCATTATCATCTCTGCAATCCTGGAAAGTCCTTCTCTATCAATATTTTCTCTGCTTGTTTCAATTGATGCATTTATTGCAAGAACAGTAATGGTATCTGAAATATCCGTTATTTTTTCCGTTAGATTTCCTAGAACATCTGTTAAATTTGCAAGTTTAGCACTGGATTCAATTATTTCTTTCATTTGTGCTGTGAAATCTTTGACTTTTTCTGTAGATGTTTCGATTTCAGCAGTTGTTTCTTCAATAAATGCGGCAAAATCTTCTACAGATTTGTCAAGTTCATTCATGGCATTTTCTGTATTTTCGGCCATTGATTTTATTTCAGCTGTCGAAGATGAAGTTAAGACAATATTTTCAAGTATATCTTTGAAGAGATTGTTAACTTTTTCGAAGTTTTCTTGGCTTTTTTTGTTTATAAATATACCAAATATATATCCCAAAGTTATGCTAATTATGGATATCAACGGAAGTATAACAGTATAAAATAGCTTTTTGAATTTTTTTATCATTGGAAATAGATCATCTTCGTTAACAGCTGCTACTATAAAATTTTCTCCATCGAATGAAAAAGCTGCGATCTTTTTTTTGTTTTCAAATGTATATTCGTATGTGCCTTCCTTTTTTTCTTGCATATACTTGAAGAAGTTTGGGAGAAGTTTTGAAAAATCTTTTCCAATTTTTGATTTATCATTATGATTTAAAGTTATACCATCTTTAGATACTAGGTAATAATACTCCAGTGTATCTTGTTTGAATATTACATTATATGCTTTTGTCTTAGCAATTATATTTATTTTGTCTTCAAATTGTGAAACGGCGGTTTCCTTAAGCGCTCTAGAGAAAAAAGGAATAACAAAGGTAGTTGCCAATAGCCAAACAATTACCAAAAAACATATGCTAAGCGCTAATGAAAGTTTGGAAAAATTTTTCATATATATCCCTCCTGAAATAAATAATTACTTTTTCTCATTGTTGAGTGAAACTATTATATTTTTCATTTTTTCAAGTGTTAGTAATGTGAAGTTCTTATTCTTTCTTATATAACTATTTGGTAAATAATTAAAATTGGCATCTTTTTGTATAAAAAATTTGACGTTTTTATTTTGGAGTTGTTCTATGTATTGTTGTCCGTCATTTCCCAAACCACTTAAAACAAAGATAAGAAAGTTTGAACTTGCATATTTTATTAAAGATCTAAATAATGTATTTATCGAAGGATGTGTAATGGTAGATTTATCTTCAACGCTCTTAACTTTGTCTTTGGATATAAATATCAAACTTTTTCCTCCATCTGGTAAAAAAATTCCCTGTGATAATTCTGTAATATTATTCACAATCATTACGTTTTGATGCGTAGTATTTCTTATATGTTCTGCAAAACTTTCCATGAATTTTCCGGTAAAGTGAATATTTATTATAACTGGTACATTTAATTTTTTATTTATATTAACTAGCTCAACTGCATTATTAGGACTACCTGCAGAACCAACTATTATAATCTTATTCATTTGCATCACCCAATAATTTATTGATTGTATTTACAATTTTTTGTGGAGATTCGTCTTTTGAAATAAATGCATCTGCCCCAGATTCAAGTGCTTTTGATAAGTTGTTCTTTGTAAGAGTACTTAAGAGTATTATAGGAATATTTTTTTTTGTTTTTTTAATTTTTTTTGTAAGTTCAAAACCATCTAAATTAGGCATTTCAACATCTGATATAATAAGGTCGAAATGTTTATTTTCAAGTTTTTTTAACCCTTCAATTCCATCTTTTGCGGTTTCGGTCTTGAATTTGGATTTTTCAAGAAAGTTAGAGATAATTTTTCTTGTAATAACAGAATCGTCTATAATCAGTATCTTTTTGTGATTTTGAGATGTTTTTACGTGTTTATTGAATTTTTCTATATCTATTACAGGGATGGGATATGGAAAAATATTTTTTACAAATCCTTTTATGTATGAAAGCTCTTCTGGAACAAACTTCCCATCAAAGATACCAATTATATTTTCTACAACTAATGCTTTGTCATTTTGGGTTATAACCACAAATTTTGGCTTTTTTGAATTATATATTACATCATATACTTTATTGCTTAATAGTATTTTACCATCTATTACTTCTTCATACTTTGAAAGCTGGATAATATCTGAAGTTTCTATTGAAAATACCATATCCTCGTCTTTTAGTATGAGTACTTTTGTAATGAAATTCTTTATTTCAAAGAAAATAGTAAATTTAGTGCCTTTATTTTTTTCACTTTCAACTTTAACGTCTCCACCTCTTAGAGTAGAAAAATTTTTAACCATATCTAAACCTATACCTCTACCGGAAAGTTCATCCGCTTCATCTTTTGAACTAAAGCCTGGTAGAAATATGGCTTCTTGAGGTGAAACATCTAAATTTAATTTTTTTATTTTTTCTTCTATTTTATTATAGTCAATTCCCCTGCCATCGTCTGAAATCTCAATAAATATTTTATTTTGTTTTATATATGCTTTTATTTCTATATTTCCAATTTCATTTTTGCCGATTTTTTTTCTTTCTTCAGGTGTTTCAATTCCATGTGCAACGGCGTTTCTTGCAAGGTGTACGAGTATGTTTATTATATCTTTTACATCTTTCTTTTCAATTTTGACGCCTTTTACGTTTAGTTTTACATTTATTTTTTTTCCATATCTTTTTGCTTCTTTTTGTACAAGTTCTTTGAAGTCATTTAAAACACTTTCTAAATCTGTAAATAAAATACTATCAAGTATTTCGAGCATGTTCTTTTTCAAGTTTTTAATTTGATTTAAGGCGGTTTTTAAATCATTTCTTATAATTGTATTTTCTATTTCCAAGATTTGTGAGATAAACTCACTGATTTCGGAAATTTCAAATATGTCTTTTTCTGAAATCATCAAATCTTCTTCTATAGAGATCTTTCCATCAAGTATATCCGAAAATTTTGAAAGTTCGCTTTCCGTTAAATCTTCTTTTTTATTTGAAATGTTGGAGATTATAGTTATGACGTTGCCCAAAAATGTATTATCGGGTATCTCTTCATTTTCCGATTTTTCTTTAAAATAACTTTCTATCTTATGGAAAAGCTTTGAAAAATTTTTCATTTCAACAAGACTTGCTGATCCCTTTAAAGTGTGAAAGATTCTATACAGATCTTTTATATAGCTTTTTTCGTTTTCTTCTTTTATTTTTGAAATAAGTTCTTTTGCTTCTCTAGATTTTTCTGAAAGTTCCGACAGAAATATTTCTGTAAAATCCATAATATCACTCCAATATTTGCAGATTACCAAAGTCACATTTTAAGATTTTCATATCGTTACTTTCGAAAACTTTTCCATTTATAAGTCTTATTTTGTTGCATTGATATGCATTATGGTTTGTGACGACTACGTGTTTGCCGTCTGTTATCTTTTTTACTGGGATTATTTTTTTGTGTTCTATAAATCCAATATACTTATCTACGGGAAATTTTATAACTTCTTTACTTTGAAGTATTGTAACTACATTTTTTTTATAAATAGCAAATTTTTCATCTAATATTAGATATTCTTTTTTATCTTTGCCGATCTTTTTTTCATTGTTTTGGGTGGAGGTCCTTATTTGGTGTGGAACAGATATTTTTTCAATATTGTATATAAAATATTCATCTTTATCAAATATCACACCTGTGTAGATATCGTTATTTTCTATTTTTTTAGGGGAGTAATTTGTTTCTTTTATTATTCTTGTTATACCAAAGGCGAATTTTTCAAAAACGAGAAAAAATTTAAGTCTAGGTTTTTTGAGATTTTTATGAGAGTATACGGGATAAAGCTTGTTAGCAAACAAACAAAAACTTACATTATCGGGTGTTTTTATTAGCTTTGAACTTATTCCTGTAATTTTTTCCTTTGGAAGAGCTATTTTGTATATTTTGTTTGTATCTTCTATTTCACATAAAAAAAACATAAAGTTCACTCCTTAAGGAGGTATTTTAATTGCCATATTTCATCATCGTTATTTTGATTTAAAAGTACTGCCACTTTATAGGATTTTTTAGCATCATTTATCTTATTAAGTTTTATTTCTAAGAAAGTTTTATATTTGAATACCATGTAGGATAGAGGAATTTTTTTAGATAGCCCCTTTATTATTCTGTAAGCTTTTTCATATTCCTCGTTTTCAATGTAATTTTCAACTAGGTGAATTTCATCTTCAAAATCAAGTTCTTTTTCGGAAATTTTTGGAACATATTTTTCTTTTATTTTTTTTGTTTTTTTCAATATGTATGGAACATCTATAGGGATGAAAAAATCATATAACGCAGGATGATATTCACCTTGACCCAAAACTACATATCCATTTTCTTTTGTTAGTTCAAAAAGTTTCTTAGCCATTCTTTTTTGCTCAGGTATATATATTAGGACTCTCCTTATAAATATTATATCAAATTTATCATTCAAAATTTCCATTATATTTTTATTGTAAAATTCGACATATTTTTTATACTTTTCTTTTACATAAAATGTATTGCCTACTACGTTAAAATATTTTCTTATTTCTGTGTTAGTAAGAAATCGTACACTCCAAAATTTGTATTTTCCATTTTTTGCTTCTTTAATTCTATCGGAATTTATATCTATACCTATTATTTTTGCATTCAAGTTTAAATCATCAATCAAAAACGATAAGGAGTATACTTCTTCTCCTTTTGAGCAACCAACACTTAGGATTTTCCAAAAATCCTTTTTTTTCATGATATTTTTTAAAAACTCAAAAGTTTTTCTATCTCTGAAAAAGTAAGTTTCTCCTATTGTTAAGTTGTCTATTACTAGTTTTTTAAGCATGTTTTCACTTAAATTTTCTACGTTTATTTGTTTTTCTAATCTTTCTACAAGTTTTTTAGAAGTTTTCAAATTTAACTCTTTTAAGATTTTTGATAGTTTTTTTCTCATTTTTCCCCCTAGGCAAATTATACTATAATTTTGTGTGATATAATACGTAAGAGGTGATTTACATGCCAATAATTAATCTTTTTGGAAACTCAGATCTTATGAAAGAAAAGTACGTCGAAAGTTTAAAAGATCGTGTTAAATCAGAATATATAAGAATATATCCAGGATATGATATATCTGTAGTAATTGAAAAATTGTCAAATTTGGGGTTATTTTCAGAGAACGTTATAGTAGATATAATTGATTTTGATAAATTTAAAACAAGTGAAAGAAAAAAAATATTGGAGTTGAATGTTTCAGATAAAGATTTTTTGATTTTAAGGACACAAAATAAGATTAAGGGATTAAAAGTTGAAGAATTTAAGTTACCAAATGTTTGGGAAGAAGAAAAATGGAAGAAGTTGATATCAAAATTTTTAGTTGATGAAGGTTTGAAAAATGATGAAGAGCTAATTAATTTGTTATTTGAAAATGTAGGGCCTAATGAATATGCAATTTATAATGAGATAAAAAAGTTAAAAGTTTTTGGGAAAGATTTATCTATTGAATTGGCAAAAGATTTGATACACAAATATACTACTTCAAAGTTGGATGATTTTTGTTTCATGATTTCTGAGAAAAGGAAGGAAGTATTCAAATGTGTAAAAGAAATAACAAAAGATTATGAATTTCCTAAAATAGTTTACAGTTTGGCCAATCATTTTATCTCATTATACAAATTAGCGATTTATGCAAATGGTAAGGTACGCTTTAGTTGGCCCGAGATTTCAAAAATTTCAAGAGAGTTGAAAGTTTCAAGCTCAAAGATAGCAAGATTTGTAGGATTTAAGTTTAAAAATCAAAGATTTGAACCAGTAAACCACTTAATTACTTATGATTTAGACAAAATAGAGGCTATAATAAAAAGATTGTATTTTTTAGATAGAGCTGTCAAATCTGGAGGGGTTATGAATGTTGAGTTATTGAATTTTATTGAGGAGGTGTGGTAATTGTTTTACGAAAAATATGCAAAAAAGATAATGGTATTTCTAATGATAATTAATGTTACTTTCTTTATTGGATTGTTTAGGATAAAGTTGAAAGCAGATTTTTCACTTTTTAAATTGGAAAATTCAAAGTATGAAAAAATTTTAAATGAGATGGAAAAAGATTTTTCATCTGAAAACCAACTAAATTTATTAGTAGAATTTGACTTTAATCCATTAAGTCTAGAAGGGTTAAAGAAAATTAGAGAGTTAAATGAAAAATTGGAGGGAATTGATGGAATAGGGAAGGTTGTTTCCCCACTTCCAAAAGAGATACCTGTGGGATTTAGAAAGGTGAATATTTCAAATATAACAGAAGAGAATTTTAAGTTGGCTAGATCTTTTCTTGAAAAACTTAATACGGTTTTGAAAAATGATGGAAAGTACTATGTTATGTTTTATATTTTTCCAGAGAAAAAGGTAGTGTCAGAGATAGATAAAGTAATTAATATACCGCATTATTTTGCAGGTAGTGCATATTTGCAAGAAAAAATTTACGATTATTTGTTGTTAATTATCTTTACTATTCCGCCTATCGCAATTTTAACCATATTTATTGTGTTTAAATGGAGATTAGGTGGAATAAAGCCTACGTTATTTTCTGTTTTTCCCGCGGGAATGGGTGCATTGTGGACTCTTGGATTTATAGGTTGGACTGTGAAGGAGATTTCAATTTTGACAATACTTGCACCTATTTTCACGATAATTATGGGAAGTGCGGATGGATTGCACTTTGTTTCTCATTTTATGGATAACAAAGAGAAAAATGATAAATTTGGTGCTTTAAGGGAGACATTTAGAAGTACTGGTGTTGCAATGATTTTAACTACAATAACAACAGTTGCTGGCTTTTTATCACTAGTGATAATAGATTCTCGATCTTTAGCTCAAATGGGCAAATTTAGTGCACTTGGTGTTACTTTTGCAGGTATTGCCACTTGGTTTTTTTTGCCGGTTGTACTCCTAAAGAGTGATATAACACCTAGAAAGGAAAAAAGTAGAATATCGGTAATGTTTAAGAATTTTATAGGTAGAAAGTCTGTGATTTTTACGATATTTATATTATTAGTGTTTTTACCAGGGATGTATTTTGTAGATAATAATTTTTATATGTTGGATCTTTATAAAGAATATACTTCCGTTAAAAAAAATGTAGATGTTGTAAGTAAAGTTGCAGGTGTTTCCGTACCAGTATATGGATATTTTAAAACCAATGATTTGCTATTACCGGATTTTGCAGATAAAATATTGAATTTTGAGAAGAGTTTATCTAATGTTAAGGCGGTTTCGTTTTACGATATAATGAAAAACATAAATGAGAAGGTCCTAGGACAAAAAGGTTATCCAAAGAATATTTTTCAGGTAAAAGTACTTTTAAATTTAATTCCACCTATTTACGATAATTTTATAAATTTGGAAAGCTTGTCGGGGAGAATTTTGATTTTTCCAAAAGAAATTAACAATGAAATTTTAACTGATATAGAGAAAAAAGCTCCATCAAGTGTAAAGATAACAGGTACTCCGTACATTATGAAAGAGATGAATGAGGTATTAGTCCCTCAACAGATAAAGTCTTTATTACTTGCAGTACTTTTGGTGTTTTTGATTGTCTTGATTAGATTAAAAAACTTAAAGGAATCTTTTATTTCAATTTTGCCTATTTCCTTGTCTTTGCTAGTTATGTTTGGGTTCATGGGCTACTTCAATATAAAATTGAGTATAATTACTGCAACAATGGGAAGTATTGTGGTTGGAGTTGGTATAGACTATGCTATTCACTTTATTGAGAGTTATAACTACTATTTAAAAATTTTAAAGAATAAAAAACTTGCCATTGAAAAATCTTTTGATGTAACTTCAAAACCTATTTTGGCAAACGCATTAGGACTTGCAATAGGTCTTTCGGTTTTACTCTTGTCTCCTTTGAAAATACATGAATATTTAGTTGGAATAATGTGGGTTTCTATGATTACAAGCTCAATTTTTAGTTTGACACTTTTACCTACTTTACTGTTTATTGCAAATTCGGATAGAAATGGAGTATAATATTAATATGGATGGCTGGAAGGAAATATCATATATTTTAAAAAAAGAGGTAGCATCCTCTAAAGTTTCGTTATTAAAACTTTCAGAAAAGCTGGAAATAGATATTGAAAATCTCCGAAGATATTTTGAAGGAGACTTTTCTGGCGAGCCTGAATTTATCAAAGATGATTTAAAAAAACTGAGGTTTTTTTTTAATATTTCTGAAGACCTCACTACTTTATTTGAACTTGGGAAAAGTCAAAGAGAATTTCCATTAAAAAGGTTAAAAAATATATATGTAATTTATTTTTTGCTTTTTATCAGTGGTTTGTTATTTTTTATTTCTGTAAAATTGTTAATTGAAATTTATAAAGCTCCTTTAGTGACTTTAAGGTCGCAAAAAGAGATTGTTGTTGATGGAAAAGTTGGAAGGATATTTTCACTTGGGATAGGAGAGCATGTAGTAAATGGAAAAGCTTTGCTTTTGAAAATCAACAATGAGAAAAAGCTAATCAATATGTATAATTTTAAGGTGGTGATAAAATGGGAAAAATAAGAAAGGTAGATATGGTTAACTTAGTCATGTTTTTTTTCTCTTCTCAAGTTGAATATTGGTTTGAGGAAGTTAAGAATAGATTGATAGAATATTTTGGCCCTATTGATTACAAATCCGAGATTTTAGATTTTGAAAAATATACATTGTATTATAACAAAGAGATGGGTGAAGGTGTACGTGGAATATTAATAAGTTTTGAAAGACTTATCCATCCTGCACAACTTGCAGATATAAAAAATATTACTAATAATATTGAAAATGGATTTGCGGTGAATGGAAATAGAAGATTTAATATTGATCCAGGTTATATTCACCATATGCAATTTGTACTGGCAACTACAAAAATGTGGCCACATAGAATATACATTGGAAAAGGAATATATGCAGAACCTACATTGATGTACATTAATGGAAGGTGGAAGGATTACGATTTTACATATCCGAATTATAAAGAAGAAGAATACAAAAAAGAATTGGAAATAATAAGGTTAATGTATCTTGAAAAGAGAAAAAAGTTTTTGAGGTGAAATGATGAATTTTTATGTGGATGTTTTAGGATGTCCAAAAAATGAAGCAGATTGTGCAATATTAAAGGCTCATTTGAAAAAAATGGGAAATAACGTGGTGGATAATTTAAGTGAAGCAGATGCGGTGATTGTTGATACTTGTGGTTTTATTTTGAATGCTAAAAAGGAATCTATTGAGGAGATATTAACATATGTGGAATTAAAGAAAGAAAGGAATTTAAAGGTTTTTGTAACAGGTTGTTTAGTACAAAGATTTGGAAAGGAATTGAGAAAAGAAATACCGGAAGTTGACGGATGGTTTGGTGTTGTAGAACCGGAAAAGATTGCGGAAAATATAGGTAAAAAAAGTGTTATCCCCGATATGCCAAATGCGGTTTATAATTTTTATGGACGAGTTGATAACAAACAATATGCGTATGTGAAAATTTCAGATGGTTGTGATAGAGCGTGTAGTTTTTGTACTATTCCGTTATTCAAAGGTAGTTTTAAGAGTAGAAAAATTGAGGACTTGTTGAATGAAGTAAAGTTTTTAGTTGATTCTGGGATAAAAGAAGTAATATTGGTGGCACAGGATACAACGGGATATGGTATAGATCTTTACGGAGAGCAAAAATTACCTGAGCTTTTAAAAAGGATAAACGATATACCTGGAGATTTTTGGGTTAGGGTTATGTATATGCATCCCGATCATATCACAGATAAGATTATTGAAGCTTTTTCTTATGAAAAAGTTTTAAAATATTTCGATATGCCTATTCAATATGCAAGTAATAATATACTACGATTAATGAATAGAACTAGAAAAGTAGAAGAACTCCTATTGTTGATTAATAAAATTAGGAATTTTTACAGCAATGCCGTTTTGAGGACAGGTATAATTGTGGGATTTCCAGGTGAAACAGATGAGGAGTTTCAAAAAATGCTTGAGTTTATAAAGGAGGTAAAATTTGATAGATTAGGTGCATTTTTGTATTCAGATGAAGAAGAGGCAGCTTCCTTTAAACTAGATGGAAAAGTTCCAAGGAAATTGGCTGAAGAAAGATTGGAAGAATTAATGGATATTCAAGCTCAAATTTCTTTGGAAAAAAACGAAAAACTTGTGGGAAAGGTATTAAAAGTATTATTTGACGAAGAAGAAGCAGGAGTTTTAGTTGGAAGAAGCTATATGGATGCTCCAGAGATTGACGGTAGTGTATTTGTTAAGGGGAATTTTAAAAAGGGGTTTTTTAATGTAAAGATTACTTCTGCAGACATCTATGACTTAGAAGGAGAATTTATTGAGGAGTGGTAGTTTGAATATTCCAAATACTATTACTTGGGCTAGGGTACTTTTAACTGCTGTTATAGTTTTTTTGATTTTGAAGGGATTTTTTTTATTTGCATTTGCGTTATTTCTAGTTGCAGCTATTAGCGACTATTTTGATGGATATTTTGCAAGAAAATTAAATCAGGTAACTAACTTTGGTAAAATTTTCGATCAAATGAGTGATAAGATATTTATTACGAGCATTTTGATAGCTTTTGTAGAGCTTAACTTAGTTCCAAGTTGGATAGTCATAGTTATAGTTTTTAGGGATACGTTGGTTACTACAGTGAGAATGGCAGCTCTTGTGTCTAATCAAGTAATTGCTGCAAATTACTTTGGAAAGTTAAAAACTGTTTCTCAAATGATTTGGATAGTTGTTCTATTTTTGAAAAGTATAGGATATAACGTTTATATGGTAGATGATATCTTGGCGTATGTAGTAGTATTTTTTACCATTGCTTCTGGAATTTTGTATCTTGGACAAAATATTAGAGTTTTGAAGGGGTGATTTTAATTGCGAACGTTTGTTGCACTTGATATAACTGATGAAGTCAAAAAGGTATCTGAGGAAGTTATATCAAAGTTAAAGCGTATGGGGTTTAAGGCTTCGTGGGTTTCTTCTGAGAATTTACATCTTACATTATTTTTTCTAGGAGATATCGACAAAGAAAAGGTAGAGTTATTATCAGAGAAACTTCACAAAAGGCTAGCTGGATTTCCCAGTTTTTCTTTTAATGTTACTGAATTTGGCTTTTTTAGATTCAAGCATTTGCCTAGAGTGTTTTTCTTAAAGGTGGAACAAAATAAAATATTACAAACACTTTATCTTGAAATGCGCTCAGAGATGAAGAAAATGCGCATTTCATTTGATGATAAGGGAAATTTTGTACCGCATGTTACTTTGGGAAGGTTAAAGTATAGTCCAGAAAACTGGGAGGAACTTGTCAAGGATATTGACATTCCAAAGATGATTGTTCCTGTTGATAAAGTAACTATTTATTCTTCTACTTTGACACCTACTGGACCAATATACAAATGGTTGTATAGGGTGAAATTTGAAGGAGGTTTAGACAGAAATGAATGATAATAAGCAAAAAAAAGAAGTATTAAAAAAAGCCATTGGAAAAATTGAAAAGACGTATGGAAAAGGTTCAATAATGTTTTTAGGAGAAGAAAGTAGTGTTCAAAATATTGAAACTATATCAAGTGGTTCTGTGGCAATTGATATTGCTTCAGGTGTTGGAGGGTATCCAAGGGGAAGAATAATAGAAATTTATGGACCAGAGTCTAGTGGTAAAACCACAATAGCATTGCATGCAATAGCTTCGGCACAAAAAACTGGAGGTATTGCTGCTTTTATCGATGCAGAGCATGCACTTGATCCGGTTTATGCAAAAAATTTAGGGGTGAATGTTGAAAATTTGCTTATTGCTCAACCAGATTATGGAGAACAGGCACTTGAAATAGTTGATGAACTTGTAAGAAGCAATGCTGTGGATCTTATTGTAATTGATTCTGTTGCAGCTTTGGTTCCTAGAGCTGAAATTGAAGGGGCAATGGGGGATGTACAGGTGGGGCTTCAGGCAAGGTTAATGTCTCAAGCTTTAAGAAAGCTTGCTGGAAATATAAACAAGTCTAAAACTGTGGTTATATTTATAAATCAAACTCGTATGAAAATTGGTGTTATGTATGGGAACCCTGAAACGACTACAGGTGGTGTTGCGTTGAAATTTTACGCTACTATGAGACTTGAAGTTAGAAGTATAGGAAAGATAACAGAAGGGAAAGAGAATATAGGAAATCAAGTTAGGATTAAATTTGTAAAAAATAAGGTTGCGCCACCATTTAAAGAAGCAATTGTCGATGTTATATATGGAAGGGGAATTGTGAGAGAAAACGAATTGTTTAATTTAGCGGTTGATGAAGGATTAATTTCTAGAAGAGGAAGTTGGTTCTCATATGTGGATTCTTTGGATACAGAACACTCCTTAGGTCAGGGAAAGAACAATTCGTTGGAATATCTTTTAAACCATCCTGAATTGTTGAATGAAATAGAGGAAAAAATAAGGGAAAAGCATGGTTTACTAAAGAAAGGTGAAACAAGTGAAGAAGAATCCTCTAAGTGATGCTCTGAGATTTTTAAAATATAGAGCGCGTTCTGAAATGGAAATTAAAACTCGATTAAAGTCAAAAGGATATTCAGCGTGTGAAATAGAAGAAGTTGTTTTACAATTAAAAGAGAAAGGTTTTTTAGACGATGAAAAGTTTGCGTATCTTTATGCATATGATTCATTGACGTTAAAAAAGAAAGGTCCATTTTTAATAAGATTGGAATTACAAAAATTGGGTGTTGATGAGTTTATAATTGAAGATGCATTGAGTAGAGTATTAGAGGAAGTGGATGTGGAGAAAATAAAAACGGAAATAACAAAGAATTTAGACGAAAGAAAAGCAAAAGAATACCTATACAGAAGAGGATTTGGAGGTGAATAAGATGTTGACATATATACTAACGGGAATAGGATTATTAATTGGTGCATTTTCGGGATATGTTATCGCAAAGAAAAAAATAGAAAAGCAACTTTTGATTACAAAGCAAGATGCAGAGCATATAATAAAAAATGCGGAAAAAGAAGCAAGTGAAATCAAAAAGAAAGCCGTTATTGAGTCAAGAGAAGAACTCCACAGGATGAGGGAAGAGTGGGAAAAAGAAAAGAAAGAAAGAGAAGAGGAAATTAGATATTTAGAAGATAGATTGATGAAACGAGAAGAAATGTTGTCAAAAAGGGAAGAACTCCTTGATAAAAAGGAAAGTTATATTGAAGAGATGAGAAAGGAATTAGATGCAAAACAAAAAGATCTAATTGAAAAAGAAAAAGAATTAACTGAAAGATTTGAAAGACTTGCTGGTATAACCCCTGAGCAAGCTAAAGAAATGGTTTTGGAAGAGGCGCGTGAAAAATATGAATATGAAATAGCAAAAGTTTATTCTCAAATAAAATCAAGGTACGAAGAAGATTCTGAAAAGTATGCTAAAAAGGTAATAGCAGATGCTATTCAAAGGTATGCGCCAGAATATGCAGGTGAAGTGACGGTAAGTACCATAATGTTGCCAAACGATGATATGAAGGGAAGGTTAATTGGTAGAGAAGGTAGGAATATAAGGGCATTTGAAAAAGTAACTGGAGTTGACTTGATAATAGATGATACCCCTGAGATGGTTACCGTAAGTTGTTTTAATCCTTTAAGGAGGGAAATTGCAAGGAGAACTATAGAAAAATTAGTAGCTGATGGTAGAATACATCCAACGAGAATAGAAGAAATGTATGAAAAATCAAAATCTGAGGTTGAGAAGGTAATAAGAGAGGCAGGACAAGAGGCAACATTCGTTACAGGTGTTGGAGGTTTACATCCAGAAGTTATTAAGTTACTTGGAAGATTGAAATTTAGAACAAGTTACGGTCAAAATGTTTTGAATCATTCTATAGAAGTGGCATTAATTGCGGGATTAATAGCATCTGAATTAGGTGTAAATGTTGAAAAAGCAAAACGTGGAGGACTATTACACGATATTGGAAAAGCTCTTGATCACGAAGTTGAGGGTTCACATACAGTAATTGGTGCAGAAATTCTAAAAAGATATGGTGAAAGCCGAGAAATAATAAACATGGTAATGGCACATCATGGAGAAGAAGAACCAATGACACCAGAAGCGGTTATAGTTGCTGCTGCAGATGCCCTATCAGCAGCACGTCCGGGTGCAAGAAGAGAAGATGTGGAAAATTACATTAAAAGACTCATCAAACTTGAAGAAATAGCAAAGAGTTTTAAATATGTGGAGAATGCGTATGCAATTCAAGCAGGAAGAGAAGTCAGAGTTATTGTTCAACCGGATAAAATTGATGATGCATTAGCAGATAAACTATCCCATGATATTGCAATAAAAATTGAAGAGGAATTACAATATCCCGGTGTTTTAAAAGTGGTAGTTATTAGAGAGAAAAGAAGTGTAGCTTATGCAAAATAAAAGGCTCCTTGTGGAGCCTTTTATTATATAATAGCTTTGCCTGTTTCTTTATCGAATATGTGCATGGTATTCATATCAAATACTACGTCGATCTCTTGTTCTTCTTTTGCCTCAGTTTTGGGATCAACAACTGCTATAAACTTGTCATTTCCAGATACAAGATGTAGTATTGTTTCACTTCCAAGTGGTTCAACAACATCTACTTTCGTTCTTGCCGTGTTTTCTCCTTCTTTTGGAGCCATGGCGAACATTTTGTCATAAATATTTTCAGGCCTTATACCAAAGATAACATCGCTGTCAATATATTTTTCCAATTTTTCCGCAATTTGTTCTGGAATTTTTAATTTTAAACCACTTGATTTAATCCAAAGACCATTTTCCTTTATAATTTTTGCGTCAATAAAATTCATCGCAGGACTTCCAATAAAGCCTGCAACAAATGTGTTTGCCGGTTTATTGTATATTTCATGTGGTGTTCCAATTTGTTGAATTACTCCATCTTTCATAACAATAATTTTGTCCGCCATTGTCATAGCTTCTATTTGATCGTGGGTTACGTAAACTATTGTGGCTTCTAATCTGTGATGTAATTTCTTTAATTCAGATCTCATTTGGACTCTTAATTTTGCATCTAAGTTTGATAGAGGTTCATCAAAGAGGAATACTTTTGGATTTCTAACAATTGCCCTGCCAACTGCTACTCTTTGCCTTTGACCACCTGAAAGTTGTCTTGGCTTTCTATCAAGGTACTCTTCAATACTTAAAATTTTGGCAGCTTCTCTAACTCTTCTTTCAATTTCATCTTTTGGGACCTTTCGAAGTTTTAGACCAAACGCCATGTTATCATAGACTGTCATGTGTGGATACAAAGCGTAATTTTGGAAAACCATTGCAATGTCTCTATCTTTTGGTTCAACATCGTTCATAACTTTTCCAGCGATTTTTAATGTACCTTTTGTGATTTCCTCAAGACCTGCTATCATTCTCAATGTAGTTGTTTTTCCACATCCAGATGGACCAAGAAGTACAACAAATTCTTTATCTTCGATTGTAAAGGTTGCATCTTTAACTGCTTCGACCTTACCATCGTAAATCTTCCATACGTGTTCTAATTCAACTTTAGCCATACGGGCACCTCCTATTTATCATCAAATATATCTTCAGGTTTTAATTTGGTATGTAATGAAGGATCACCAACTTCTAATAAATAAAGTTCCCAAATGTTTTCTAAAAAAGTCAATAATTTTTCAAATTTTTCATAGTTTATGATTACTGAGACTGGTTTTCCGTTTTTTGTTATTATTACATTATTATTCGTGGATTCTTCTACAACCTTTGAAAATTTTGCCTTTGCTTCTGCAAGATTATAATACAAATTTTTGTCTTTTAACAAAATAACACCCCTGACTATAATTATAGTCATTTTTTTGCAAAATTTTGATGTAGAACTCAAACGTAACATTTTCGAAACTTTTAAGAAATATTATAGGTGTAAAATTTGACTGAACGGTCAATAAAAAAATGGAGGTGGAAATATGGCTGTAGGTGGAATTAAGGGTATGATTTATAGGCAAGCTGGTAAGATGATTAATTCGTTTGTAAGAAAAGCAGATACAAAAGCCTTTTCGAAATTGTTATTCACCGTTGGTGCATTAAGTAAAGAACCGGCAAAAAGTGGGCTTAAAAAATTGGGATTAATGGCTCAAGAAGATCATCCTATGATAAAGAAGTGGATTGAAATTTTCCAAAAGTCAAGTCCAAAGTGTACCGAAAAGATTATTAACAATCTTATTATAAATGAATTTGCAATAGGAGAGCCCTTGAGACAAAAAATAATGGAGAAAGAAAAAGTTGTTTTACCAAAATTAGGGGTCATAAGCCCTACTTATGCATGTAATCTACAATGTATTGGTTGTTATGCAGGACTTTACGGAAGAAAATACGAACTTTCAAAAGATGAAGTAAGGAGCGTGTTAAGACAAGGAGAAGAACTTGGGATTTACTTTTGGATAATTACAGGTGGAGAGCCTTTCTATTGGCCACATTTATTTGATATTTTGGAAGAATTTGATCAACATTATTTCATGATTTACTCAAATGGTATATTAATTACTGAAGAAAAAGCAAAGAGATTAGCAGAACTTGGTAATGCAACTATTGCAATTTCTGTTGAAGGATTTGAAGAACAAACTGATTGGAGAAGAGGAAAAGGGGTATTCAAATCAATTCAAAATACTTGGGAAAGATTGAGAAGATATGGCGTTCCATTTGGAGCAAGTGTGACTGCTACAAAAGTTAATCATGATACAATTATGAAAGATGAATTTTGGGATTTCTTGGAAGAAAATGAGGTTAAATATGTTTGGGTATTCCAATTTATGCCAGTTGGGATGAATCCAACTATGGATCTTGTGCCAACTCCAAAGCAAAGATACGAAAGATTCTTCAAAACAGATGAAATGAGACTTAGTGGAAGATTTGCATTTGTTGCGGATTTCTGGAATCACGGATTTTTAACACATGGTTGTCTCTCTTCTGGTTCAAAATATTTCCATGTAAATGCAAAAGGATATGTTGAACCATGTGTTTTCCAACAATTTGCAAAGGATAGTATCAGAGAAAAATCATTGCTTGAAATATTTAAATCTCCGTTCTTTGAGGCGTACAAGAGAATGATTCCATTTTCAAATAATTTGTTTAGACCATGCCCAATTATTGATAATCCAAAAGTATTTAGAGCAATGGTTAAACATTTTGATGCTATACCACAACATGAGGGTTCCGAAAGAGTTGTAACAGAACTTGCTCCAGAAATTGATAAATTAGCTGAAGAATGGAAAGAGTATGCAGATAAACTTTGGTATGAACAAGGTTATGTTGAGAGATATCCTGTTAATAGAGGAATTTACAATTATGAAACGAGAATGAAAAGGTATGCAAATAGAGAAGAAGCTTTGAAAGTAGATAAAAAATTAGAGATTTAATTTTGTAAGGGGGTACTCCCCTTACATTATGAGGTGAGTATGTGTCTAAAAGAAATACAAAACAATTGATATTAAAAGCTGCAAAGGAAGCGTTTTCCAAAAAAGGATATGATGCGGTAAGTATAGATGAAATAGCACAAATTGCTGGGGTGCGAAAATCTCTTATTTATTATTACTTTCCCAGCAAGGAGGCGCTTTTTGAAGAAGTTTGGGTTAATTCCATTGAAGAATTGGAAAATGAGATTTTTGGTGTTAGCAAAGATGAACCGACTTATATTTCAAAAATAAAAAATTTTTTAAGAAGGTACATTGATTTTTTGACTAGTAAAAAAGAAATATCAGAATTGTTGAGAAAGGAAAAAGCAAAGGTACTTGATCAAGATAATTGGGTGAATGCAAAGGATAGGTACGAGGGATTTTTGAAGAAGATAGAGATGTTAATTATTGAAGGTAAAAATAAGAATGTAATAAAAGAAGATGTTGATCCCAAGGCAGCTACTGAGATGATTGCAAGTGTTGACTCTGTTCCAAGAAAGAGTTTATTAAAAGCAGTTGAAAATATGTTAATAAAAATTTTACTTAAAGATAACACTTAGACTTTACTTTAAATATTTATATGGTATAATATTGATGATATTAAATTAGGAAAATCTAGGAGAGGTGAGAAAATTGAAAAAAGGAATTCACCCGGAAATGAAATTGATTACGGTAAAATGTGCGTGTGGTGCTGAACATAAGTTTTATAGCGCAAAGGAAAATATAAGGATCGATGTGTGCTCTAGTTGCCATCCATTTTACAAGGGTGCTGGTGCTGCTGGTATGATAGTTGACACGGAAGGAAGAATTGAAAAGTTTAAGAAAAAATATAATTTAAAATAATTGCAATTGCCGGGAGCATTGCTCCCAAATTATTTTTTTAAACCATAGGGAGGTTTTGTGTATATGGAAGTTGGGCAAGTAGTAAAAGGTAAAGTAGTAGAGATACTAAAATTTGGAGCAAATGTCGAACTAGAAGATGGTGAGAAGGCATTTATTCATATCTCAAAGATTGCGCCAACGTATGTGAGGTCTGTGAACGATTATTTGAAAGTTGGTCAAGAAGTAGAAGGAAAGATTTTGGGAAAAACAAGAGATGGTAAATGGGAGTTAACACTTAAAGAATCTTCTTCAAATTCAAATGATGAGGAAAAAGGGAAAAAGTCAAATAGCGATTTTGAAAGGAAGTTAGCTAAATTTATGAAAGATAGTGACAGAAAGCATTCAGAATATAGGAAGAGATTAGACAAAAAAAGAGGAAAAAAGAATAGAAGATAAGTAGAAGGGCGGGAAAGCGCCCTTTTGTTTGTTTTCATGGGTTTGTGTTAAATAGTTAATAGTAGAAATATGGCTCCAATTATCTGGAGCCATATTTTTTATTATTTTACTTTTGATTTTTTCTTTTTAGGGACTCTTTTACATATATTTGCTATACAGTGTTTGTTTTCAATATGGTCTAAAAATTCATCTTTAAAATTATTAATCAATGAGAGTAAAGGTACTGGGAAACTTTGACCAAGACCACAAAGTGCTGTTTCTCTTGCCGTATTTGCAATTTCAATCAAGTTATCAAGATCTGTTTTAGTTGCTTGAAATTGTCCCATTTTTTCCAAAATTTTTACTGCCATTTTTGTTCCTTCTCTACAAGGTGTACATTTTCCACAAGATTCATGTCTAAAGAATTCCATTACATTTTTTGCAATATCAATAACACAGTGGGTATCATTTACACCTAAGATTACACCAGAACCTAAACTTACTCCATATTTTGCAAATGAATCATAGTCTAATGGTGTATCAAATTTGCTTTCATCAATAAATGTACCTGCAATACCACCAGTTTGAACCATTTTAAGATTTTCACCTGATACACCGCCTGCGTATACCAACAGTTCTTTGACTGTTATGCCCATGGGGAGTTCAACGATACCTCTGTTGTTTAAGTTCCCAGCAAAACAGAAAACTTTTGTTCCTGGTGAATTTTCAGTACCAAATTGTCTGAACCAATCTGCACCGTTTAATATTATTTGTGGTATATTTGCCAGTGTTTCAACATTATTTATTACTGTTGGTTTACCAAACAAACCACTTTGCGGTGGATATGGAGGTTTCAATCTAGGTCTTCCAGCATGTCCTTCAATAGATTCTAATAAAGCAGTTTCTTCTCCACAAATATACGCACCTGCACCTAGTCTTATTGATAGATCAAAGTTAAAGCCACTATTTAGTATATTTTTGCCCAAAAAACCATATTCATATGCATCATGGATAGCCTTTTTAATATTTTCAACTGAACCGTAATATTCACCTCTTATGTAAATGTAGCCTTTGGTTGCCCCAACGGTATATCCTGCTATTACCATTGCTTCAATTATACTATGTGGATCACCTTCCATTATTAACCTATCTTTGTACGTTCCAGGCTCACCCTCATCGGCGTTACAAACTATATATTTTTGATCAGAATTTGTTTTAAATGTAAATTCCCATTTCAAACCTGTTGGAAAACCTGCACCGCCTCGACCACGAAGACCACTTTTTTTTATTTCCTCTATTATATTTTCTGGCTTCATTTCTAAAGCTTTTGCAAGTGCAAAGTATCCGTTGTTTGCTATATATTCTTCTATATTTTTAGGGTCTATTTTTCCAATGTTTCTTGTTACGATTCTTATTTCTTTTGTTAATGATTCCTTTTTTGTAATTAAATTTTTGTGATTAATTTCAAGATCCAGGACTTTTCTCCCTTTTAAAATGTGCTCCTCAAAAATTTTTACAACATCTTCTTTTGTTTTTGCAGAATAAAATACATTATCTGGCATAACTGCAATAGTTACACCATTGTAATTGCCAAGTGTACCAGTTTCAAGAATATCTACAATATTGTCAAAGTTATAATCTTTTACTAATGATTTTAAAAGTTTTAAGAACTCTTTTGCACCCAATAATATACTGTTACTATCAACAGAAATTAATATAGTGATAGGTTTCATATATTCTCACCCCTTTTTAATTTATTTATTATTTCTCTTACTTTTTTTGGGGTGAGATCACCATAGTATTCGTTATTTATCATTATGACAGGAGAAACACCACAAAGGCCTAAACAGCTTGTTTCTTCAAGTGTAAATAACCCATCATCTGTTGTTTGATTAAAATCTATTTTTAATTCTTCTTTTAGTGTTTTGATTATTTCCCTTCCATTTGCAACATGACATGGTAAACTAGTACATACTCTGATTAAATACTTACCTCTTTTTTTGATGGAAAACATCGAATAGAAGGTGAGAACTTCATATACTTTGGATAAGGGAATATTTAATTCTTCACTTACTAGTTTTACTGCTTCCTCTGGTATGTAGTTACCTTCTATTGTTTCTTGAATCTTGTGAAGTGTATAAATTAAAATATCTCTTTCTTCCAATCTTTCTGATTTTGCATGTGAAATAATTTTTTTGATTTCAGTGAGCATAGCGCGACCCCCTTTTTTCTTTATTCAATTGCAGGTGTTACTTTGCTTATTGCGCCAAATCTACAGACTTCTATACAACTTCCACATTTTACACAAGCTGATTGGTCTATTTCATGGACTTTCCTTACTTCGCCAGAAATACAACTTGAAGGACATACCCTAGCACAAGCGGTACAACCTACACATTTTTCTGGATCTATAACGTAACTAATAAGTGCTTTACATTTGCTAGCAGGACATTTTTTCTCTCTCACATGTGCAAGATACTCATCTTTGTAGTATCTTAAAGTAGATAGTACGGGATTTGGCGCAGTTTGTCCAAGACCACAAAGCGAAGAGTCTTTAATAACGTTACCTAGATTTTCCAAGATTTCTATATCTTCTTCTGTTCCTTCGCCTTTTGTTATTTTATCCAAAATTTCATACATCTTTTTTGTTCCTTCTCTACAAGGTGTACATTTTCCACATGATTCATCTACAGTAAATTCTAAGAAAAACTTTGCAACATCGACCATACAATCGTCCTCATCTAAAACTATTAAACCACCAGAACCAACTATTGCTCCCAGTTTTTGTAGTGATTCGTAATCAACTGGTGTATCGAAATACTCTTCTGGTATGACACCACCGCTTGGTCCCCCAGTTTGAACTGCTTTAATCTTTTTACCAGTTGGAGATCCTCCGCCAATTTCGTATATAAGTTCTCTTAATGTAATTCCCATAGGTACTTCAACCAAACCTGTATTTTTAACTTTACCAGCCAGCGCAAAAACTTTTGTTCCAGGTGATTTTTCTGTTCCCCACTGTCTAAACCAATTTGCGCCGTGGTATATAATCGGTGGAACACATGCTAATGTTTCAACGTTATTTATATTACTTGGTTTTCCCCACAATCCTTTTTGTGCTGGGAATGGAGGTTTTACCCTTGGTTGTCCTCTTTTTCCTTCAATTGAGTGCATTAAAGCGGTTTCCTCACCACACACAAATGCCCCTGCCCCAATCCTTATTTCTATGTCGAACGAAAAATCTGTTCCTAGAATATTTTCTCCCAAGAAACCATATTCCCTTGCTTGATTTAAGGCCACCGTTAATCTTTCAATTGCAATTGGATATTCAGCTCTTAAATAGACAAAACCTTTTGTTGCTCCGATTGCATATCCTGCTATGGTCATAGCTTCAATTATGGTGTGTGGATCTCCTTCGAGAATTGATCTATCCATAAAGGCGCCTGGGTCCCCTTCGTCAGCGTTACATATCATATACTTTTCGTCACCAGGAGATTTCCTTGCGAACTCCCATTTTAAGCCAGTTGGAAAACCTGCACCACCTCTTCCACGAAGCCCACTATCTTTAACAACTTGTATAACTTCCTCCGGTTTCATTTCTTTTAGTGCTTTGTGTAATGCAAAATAACCATCTCTTGCTATATATTCATCAATATTTAACGGATCAATAATTCCCACATTTCTAGTTGCTATTTTTACTTGCCTTGAGAAGAAAGGAATTTCTTTTTGTGGTTGTGGGACTATTTTTCCTTTATCACCTTGATAAAGGTATTCCTCTACAATTCTACCTTTTAGAAGATGTTCTTCAACAATTTTTTCTGCAGCTTCTGGCGTTAATTTTTGATAGTAAACCCCTTCTGGATGTATTACCATTATTGGCCCTAAACTACAAGCACCCATACAACCAGTTTCAACGATTTTTATATTATCTTGTAAATTGTATTCTTTAATTTTTCTTTCTAATACATCTTTTACACTTTCTTCACCTGCGGAAATACAGGCTCCACCAGCACAAATAAGAATTGTATTTGTTTCTAAAGGCATTATTTTTCTACCTCCTTATTCTTCTCCTTTTTTTACTATCAAATCACCTACAAGCTCACCAGCAACTATATGGGACTTTATAATTCTTCTTGCATTTTCGGGATTTACGTGTCCATAAGTAATGGGGACTTCCCCGTTTATTTCCACTTTTATAGTTGGTTCAACTTCGCATAATCCCATGCAACCAGATTGGACAACTGATATATCGTCAATGTTTAATTCATTTAACGTTTCCACTATTGCATTTAAAGTATCTTTTGCGCCTGCAGCTATTCCACATGTTCCCATTGCAACTGTTATTTTTCCCCTTTTTCCTTCTTCCCTCATTTTAACTTTTTTTAATGTATCTTCTTTTATTTTCATAAGTTCTTCTAAGCTTTTTATTTTACCCATTATTTCCCCTCCCCTTGGAACTTTTTAATAATACTTGGAACCATATCGGGTGTGACTTTACCAAAAAATTCTTTTTCACCTATAAGGACAACAGGTGCCATACTACATGCTCCTAAGCACCTTACACCGTGAACTGAAAAGTTACCATCTTTAGTTACTTCGCCTTCATTTACTCCAAGTTCACTAAGAAACCTTTCCATAACTTTATCTGCACCTTTAACATAACATGCAGTACCCAAACATATCTTAATTTGATTCTTTCCTTTGGGCTTCGTAGAAAAGAAATTGTAGAATGTTACCACACCATAGACAACCGATGTAGGAATCTTAAGCTTTTCAGCAACGTGGTTTTGAACTTCTTCTGGAAGCCAACCAAATAGTTCCTGGGCTTTGTGAAGGACATTAATTAAAATACCTTTTTTTCCTTTTAATTCTTCAATATACGCATCGAGCTCCTTGTAAAGCTCGACATGTTTTTCACAAACTGCCAACATGGCCACCTCCTATTTAGTATTACCATCCAGGTATATTATAACATTAAAAGTAAAAAAATTCACTTGTGAAATGTTATTTTTAAGATAACATTTTTTTAATTATTCACGATTAATTACTTCAGATAAACAATCCCCTGAGATATCAGGGGATTGTCCAAAATAATATAAATTTATTCAAAAAATGTATTCAATATTTTATTTTCTATTACTCTACTTTCATCAAAATCATCAATCTGTAAATACCAGTTCATAGTTTCAATTGCAGCTCTTAGTGGAATCATTCCAATGATTTCTGAATTTAATACGGGAACACCATATCTTTGGGCTTCTCGTTTTATTGCCTCAAACACTCTAAAAATTGGAGATTTTTTGTAATTTGTCAAATTCATAGAAACTTGAACAATTCCTTTTTCTTTTAATTCAACGCCCATTGCCTTTACATATCTAAAACCACCACTTATATGTCTAACTGCTTTTGCTATTTTATTTGCTATTTCTATATCATTTGTTCCCAGATTGACGTTGAATGCAATTAGGTATTCTCTTGCACCTACTGCAACTACACCTGCGGTGGGATGTACTTTGTCGGGACCAAAATCTGGCTTCCAATTTTGATCTTTGATTTTTTCAAAAAATCCTTCAAATTCTCCCTTTCTAATTTTTGATAAGTTTTCCCTTTCAGGTGAAGTAGCTGATTTTTCGTAAAGATACACAGGAATGTTTAATTCATTTCCGATTCTTTCTCCTAATTTTTTGGAAATTTCGATACATTCTTCCATTTTTGTATTCATAACTGGAATAAAAGGGATAACGTCCGTTGCACCCATTCGTGGGTGTTCACCTTTGTGAATTCTAAGATCAATAAGCTCAGTAGCTTTTTTTACCATGTCGAATAATGCGTTTTCTATTTCATCTGGTTCACCTACAAGCGTAACAACGGACCTATTGTGATCATGATCCATGGACCAATCGAGGACTTTGACTTTTTTGTATTTTTCCGCTTCTTCGATTATCATTCTGATTTTTTCTATATCCCTTCCCTCACTAAAGTTTGGTACACTTTCGATTAATTTCATACTCCCCCTCCTATTTCATTAGTGATGTTTTTTATATCCTCTAAAATTGATGGCTTTGAAAATATATAACTTTCTCTTTCAAAAATTTTGGGTGTATTACCTTGAAAATTTATAATTTCTCCCCCAGCTTCCTTTACAATCAAATATGCAGCGGCTATATCCCATGGATTTGCACGTTTTGCAATGAAAAAATCAAATTTGTTTGCCGCAACGTAGCATGCAGAAAGAGCGGCACTTCCGAGAATTCTAATTCTTTGAACTTTATTTTCAACTTTTTCAATAAATTTTCCTGTAAATTTTCTGGAGAATCCAACACTTCCGATGGAAAATTTAAGGTCATTTATATCTTTTATTTCAAGTTTTGAGTGGTTTAAATACGCCCCCTGATTTTTCATTGCTAAGAACATTTCTTCGGTAAATGGATTGTATACTACACCAATTAGTGGTGACTTATTTTCATAATATGCAATTGATATGCAAAAATTTGGAAGACCATGGATGTAATTTAAAGTTCCATCAATTGGATCAATTACCCACTGATTTTCCCCCATATCTTTTGTGTTGTTTTCTTCTGCTAAAATATTATCGTCTGGAAAATACTTTTTTATTTCCTGTATTATCATTTCTTGTGCTTTTTTATCGTGTTCTGTTACAAGATCCTGGAAATTTTCTTTTTCTTCAATATTTTTTGCTTTTCCGAAAAATTGCATAAGATAAAAGCCAACTGTTTTTGAAATTTCAACTGCTAAATTTAATCTATTCATTATACTCATCTCCCAATAGATAATCAAATATCTTTCTTGCAAAGGGTGCAGCCATTTCAGCACCGCTTCCACCATTTTCAAAAAGCACTACAATAGAATACTTTGGAGACTTAAAAGGACCAAACCCTACAAACCAGGAATGAGATTTTTTATTTTTACCCACTTCTGCTGTTCCCGTTTTTCCAGCAACTTTGTATTTTGCATCTTTAAAACTATTATATGCCGTACCCCTATCTTGGATTGAACCACTATGTGATGTAACTTCTAAAAGCCCTTCTTTGATTGTTGCCCATATTTCTTTTGGAAGATTTATATTCGAATAAGTTGTTTGTGACTTTGCTATATGTGGAATAGGTGTTTTTCCATTATTGGCTATTGTTGTGTAAAAATTTAATAGTTGTAATGGAGTAAGTAATATATAGCCTTGGCCTATTCCTGCTAATATGGTATCACCTGGATACCATATTTCTTTCAACTTTTTTTGTTTCCATTCTCTAGAGGGAAAAATTCCTTCTTTTTCTTCAATATCAATACCTGTTTTCTTATCTATTTTAAAAATATCAGCTACATTTTTAATTTTATCAATTCCCAATTTTAATGCAATGTTATAAAAGTATACATTGCAAGAAACACGAAGAGCTTTAATAAGATCTGTTTCACCATGGCCACTTAAAAGCCAATCATTAAATATTGCAATGGTTTTTCCAGAACTTGATTTGTACTCGAATCTTCCTTTACAATTTACAGTAGCCGGTGTGCTTTCACTTAAAAGATACGCAATGGCAATGAGAGGTTTTATAGAAGAACCTGGGGAATATAATCCCATTGTAGAGCGATTTAAAAGTGGATTTTTTGGATCATTTATTATTTTTCGCCAGGTATATGTATCAATACTGTAGAATTCTTCTTCAATTCCAGGATATGAAACCATGGATAAAATTTCGCCTGTTTTTGTATCTTCTACAATGACAGAAGCAGGTATGTCGATTTCCTTCAATTTAGAATAAATGAACTTTTGAAGATTAAAATCAATAGTAGTATGTAAGTCCTGCCCATTTTCTGGGATTCTTTGTATGATTCGTTGTTTTATTTTTCCGCTTGGAGTTGAAAAAACTAATTCACTTCCTAATTTTCCATCAAGTATGTTATTGTACGTTTTTTCAAGTCCAAAATTTCCCTTTCCATTGGAATTTAAATATCCTATTATATGTAATACTTCTGGTAAGTACCTTCTGATTTCTTTGTATTGGATATAATACCCGAGTTTTTCAATACCGTAGATTTGATGATTTTCAAGTTTTACTTTCCCGCTACTAATTAACTCTGATAATTGTTTTTCTGTCAAAATATTTTTTAATTTATCCATCTCCATATCTTTAGAATAAATTAAAAAAGGGATTTTTTCGCTCCAAGCAAGTTTTATACCGTTTCTATCATAAATAGTTCCTCTTAATCCCTTTGTTAAAATAGTTTGTGTTAACAAAGAATTTAAAAATGCTCTGTGATTTTTTGATTCAAGTATTTGAATTTTTGTAAGATAAAACACCAAAATGCTAAACATTATTAAAAAAATTACTAGAGTAGATTTATACCTCATGTTTCCCCCTTAATAACTGGGTTTTTTTAAGCCTAATAAGTGTTTTTTCTTTTCCTAAAACTTCAATTGATTCAAATAAACCCGGTGTGACAAGTTTCCCCAATAAAGCACCTCTAATTGTTTGAAAGACCTTTTTTGTGGATAAATTTGTATTTTTTGATATGTCTCTTAAAGTGTTTTCAATAGATGATATATCAAAATTGTCTAATTTTTCAAAGGATTCAATGGCCTGTACAAGTATTATTTCTGCTTCTGGTTTTTTTAAGAACTTATCTATATATTTTTCATCATAAGGGTAATTATCGTCAAAGAAAGGGTATGATATGTCAAATAATTGTTCTAGTGTATTAACCTTTTCCCTACAAATGGAGATAACTTTTTTTGCATACATACTATCTAAATCTATTTTCACATTTATTAGGCTTAGATATTCCCTAAATTTTTCAATCACCTTTTCTATTGGTAACCTTCTTAGGTGTTGACCGTTGATCCACTCTAATTTTTTATAGTTGAAAACTACTGATTTATTGGATATATTAAATGGATCAAAAGCTTTTATTTTATCTGTTATATCAAATATTTCTTCTTCTGTTTTCCAACCCAATATTGCAAGGTAGTTTAATAAAGCATTATTTAAAATACCTATTTCTTTAAAGTAATCAACTGATGTGCCACCGTGTCTTTTACTTAATGGAGTTTTATCATTTCCAAGTATAAGTGGGATATGCATAAATACTGGAGGAGTCCATTCAAATGCGTTGTAGATCATAATTTGTCTGGGTGTATTTGAAAGGTGATCTTCTCCTCTAAATACATGGGAAATTTCCATTAAATGATCATCCACAACAACTGCAAAGTTATAAGTTGGATATCCATTTGATTTTATTATTATAAAATCTTCAAATAAGTTATTTTCAAAACTCATTTCGCCTTTTAAGAGATCCTGAAATTTTGTTTTTCCTTCTTTTGGGGCTTTAAATTTTACAACTATAGAATAGTCTTTAAATTTTTTTGGAAATTCGTACGATGTGAATATTTCTTTATTGTCAGAATATACGGCGTAGTATGCCAACTTTTTATCTATTAACTTTTGAGCAAAGTTATTGTATATATCTAGTCGTTCACTTTGTCTATATGGCCCAAAGTTTCCCCCAATATCTGGTCCTTCGTTCCAATCTATTTCCAACCATTTTAAAGCATTTAAAATTTTTTCTTCATATTCTTTTGTGGAACGTTCTGTATCTGTGTCTTCAATACGGAGTATAAATTTTCCTTTGTTTTTTCTTGCAAAAAGCCAGTTAAAAAGTGCAGTTCTAGCACCACCTACGTGTAGATAGCCTGTTGGACTTGGTGCAAATCTTAGCCTGAACAATATGATCATCCTCCCAGAATATCTTTTAGAATTTTAAAATCAAGTTTGACGTTGAAAATAAAATCTTTTTCTAATTCTTTTTTTAATAGAAAACCTGAAGCATCTTTTGTTAACGGAATTGGTGTACAAAAATATAAAAAATTATTTTCTACAGCTATTGTATAGAAAGGAAACATCTGTGCAATTTCCCATGCAAGCATATAGTTATTGGAAAAGAGAATATTCCTTTTGTTTTCCAAATTTCTTAATTTTTTTACGTTTAATTCCTTTATTTGATATATATTCTTTGACAATTTAACGTAGTTGTTGTATATAATGGAGTAATTTTTAAACTTCATCATCTTTTTTATTTTCTTAAAAATGTTTTCAGAAATATCTTTTGAAATAATAAAAAAGACTTCATCTGAATATTTCAAAGATTTTGGTATTTTTTTAAAACTTTCTAAGTTCTTTATATAGCATATGGAAAAATTTATGTTCTTCTTCTTCTTTTTATTAAAAAAAATCATATTTCACCACTTATTATAGCTGTTATTAGTTTAAAAGGAATTAATTCAAAAATTTTATTTTCTATTTTTGAATCGAAAAATTTTGTTTTATCAGCTATAACAAAAAATGGTTTATCATAGTATTTTGATAGTATAGCCAATGTTTTTGAACCTATTTTATTTATTACTCCGTTTTCACATACCGAGTCAGCACCTGTTACTATATAGTCTGCATCTTTAATGTATTTTTCTACTTCAAAATCATTGATTAATTTTACATTGCAGGTTGATTTTAGTTTATCATATAGTATTTTACCCTCGCCACCGGGATTAGATACGGGAACTACTATTTCCAAATTTTTTGGGTGGGTTTTAAAGTAAACTTCCAATGTTTTACTGTTGCTTATCGTAACTACCCTAGCATCAAAGTTTAAAAATTTTTGGGCATAAGATATGGTACTATTAAAGGAACTTTTTAAAATCTTTTTAATTTCTTTTATTGTGTAACCATTTTGTACCATCTTTTTAATCCATTTTATAACTCCCATTTCTTTTTTTAAATGTGAAATTTTGTCTAAAATATATTTATCTTCTTCCATCTTTTCTAAAAGCCAGAATCCAATTTCAACTGATCCGGCATTTTTTAGTAGTTCATCCATTAAATTGCCCCTTTCTAAAAGCGTAAAAAGAAGCTCTTGCAAGGTCCATATCATCAAATAACAATATGTTATCTCTAATTTTTTCCACGTTTAATTGTTTATTTCCATATGAAAAAAACCAGCTTTCATATTTTTTGGGAAAATGTACTTTTTTTATATTTAACCTTGTAATTATTTTGTAAATTGCCTTTGCTTTTACCATATCTCCAAATGACGGGTGATAGGGTCCTGCTACAATTTGGTTTCTTGAATGTTCAGGAACAAAATATCCCATTCTAATTACATTTGCATTGTTTGAATAAATTAAAAGTAACATTTCAGAAGATATATCCAGTGCCTCTTTTAAAGTTAATGGAGTATACAATTTTCTTTCGTACATTTTCTCTAATTCGGTATTTTTAAAAATTAAAGTGGGATGTATTCTAAAAATGTTTACTCCCAGTTTAAGTAATTTCATCAAAGACAATATAGATTTTTCTTTTGAATCTTTCGGGAGTCCGATCATTAAATGTGCAGAGACCTTAAAATTTCTCTCCATTAAAAGGCGTATAGATCTTTCGTTGTCTTTGACAGTATGTCCCCTGTTTGAAGCATCTAAAACATCATTGAACATGCTTTGAATTCCAATTTCTATGGTTTTAACATTGTAGCGTTTTAAAATTCCAAGATTTTCCTCTGTTATTTCATCAGGTCGTGTAGATATTCTAATTGGAACATTTAAATATTTGACAAGTTCCAAAAACTCTAATTGTTTTTCTAAAGAAAGGCCAGTGAAAGTTCCACCGTAAAATGCTACTTCGTCAATTGAAAAATTTGAATACTTTTGAATTGTATTAAGTATTTCTTTTTTTGATGGCATTTTTTCTCCGGTCATAGAATATTGGTTGCAAAAAACACAACGTTTTTTGCAACCAGCATTTGGTAAAAAAATAGGAAGAATCATCTTAGTAATTCCTTAACCACCTTACTAACTAGTGCACCATCTGCTTTTCCTTTTAGCTTTGCCATTGTTTCTTTCATAATTTTTCCAAAGTTTTTTTCTTCAATGCTATTTATGATTTCTTGAACTATATTTTTTATTTCCTCTTCACTTAGCATTTTTGGCGCGTAAATTTTTAGAATTTCAAGTTCTTTTTCTTCTTCTTTTGCAAGGTCTTCCCTTCCCGCATTTTTGTATGCTTCAATTGATTCTTGCCTTTTTTTAATTTCCTTGAGAACTATCTTTCCAATTTCCTCATCGGTTGCCTCTTTTCTTTTTTCTACTTCAAAATTTTTTATTGCAGAATTTAAGAGTCTTATTACTCTTAATTTTATTTGATCTTTTTCTTTCATTGCAGTTTTTAAATCGTTTAGTAATTTTTCTTTAAGCATTTTCTCCCTCCTTAAATGTTGAAAATAAGTTTATTGCTGCGTTTGTGTTCGCATATTTATCATAACCCCCTTCTTGAATAAAAATAATGGGGATATCTAGTTTTTTTAAAAGCTTTCCCATTTTTTTGTAATCTTCATCTACTAAATTAAAGTATCCCATAGGATCTTTTAAGTGTGTATCAAAACCAAGTGAAACTATGAGTTTTAGTGGAGATATTTTTTCTATTATTTCAAGTGCTATTTCAAGCACAACTTTATATTCCTCCCAGGTTATCCCCTCATCTAGTGGAAAGTTAAAGTTTGTACCTTTTCCATTGTCTTTTCCTACTTCATCCCTATAACCTGAAATCCATGGGAAGAATTTTTCAGGGGTTCCATGAATTGAAATGTAGGTTATTTGTGGATCTTCGTAAAAAATTTCTTGTGTTCCATTTCCATGGTGGAAATCCACATCTAAAATACAAATTCTTTCTTGAAAGGTACTCTGTAAGTATTTTGCAGCTATTGCGGCGTTGTTAAAAAAACAGTATCCCCCTGCAAAATTACTTGTGGCATGGTGACCTGGTGGTCTTGTTAAAATGTAAACGTATTTTGAATCAAGGTTTACTCCAGTCATAACTGTATAGTATGCGTTAATTGCGGCATTATAGGTTTTTTTGGTTATAGGTGTGCCCGAATCTAGTATACGATCCTTTAAAAAAACTTCTGGCAAATATTCGTTTTTTGCATTTTTTGATAAATTTTCCACATGTTTTACATACCATTTTGGATGTATGTTGTATAAATAATTCAAAGGATATTCTTTTGGATTTACGCATTCAAAATTGTTTTTGACAAAAATTTCCACCCCTTCCAATCGAGAAGGGGCTTCTGGATTTTTTACTAATTTTCCATTGTCAATTTCAAGAGTTGGTATATAGTCTTTGTTTAACTGCGCAACGGCCTTCATTTTATTCCTCCAGCTGGGAAATCTTATTTATCCTTCTTTCGTGCCTCCCACCTTCAAAGTCTGAATTTAAAAACGCATTAACTATCCAAGAAGCCAATTCAAAACCTATAAGTCTACCGGGAAGTACAAGGATATTTGCGTTGTTATGTTGTCTTGCTAATTTTCCCATTTCGGGAATGGTACACAATGCTGCCCTAATACCTTTTATTTTATTTGCTGCAATTGACATTCCTATTCCTGTTCCGCAAATTAATATACCAAAATCAGCTTCCTTTTTTACAACGCATTTTCCAACTTCTTTTGCAAAATCTGGATAATCAACACTTTGTATACTATTTGTTCCCAAATCTATTACTTCAATGTCTTTTTCATTTAAAAAGTCTTTGATTTTTTCTTTAAGTTCAAATCCTGCATGATCACTTCCTATCGCTATTTTCAAGATACTCCCTCCTTAGCTTTTCAAAAATTTTAATGCTTCATTTACTGAATTTTTAATATTTAATGCTTTGTCGAGGTTAGTCATTCTAAAGAGATTTTTAACGTTATCACTTAATTTTACTAATACTAATTCTCCACCTTGCAATTTAAAAGATTTGTGTAAACTTACTAAAATCCCTAATCCAGAACTATCAATATAGTTCATTTGTGAAAGGTCCAAAATACAATTCTTATTTCCTTTGTTTAAAATATTTTCCATTGCAAATTTTTTCAAGTTATGTGCATTTGAAATATCTATTTCACCAGTAATTTTTAGAATGGAAATACCATCTTTTGTTTCAAGTTCAAACATCTATTTCACCTCCTATTCGTAGAATCTTATTATCCCCACCAATTTTCCAATTACTTTTACATTACTTGTGTCACAAGTAATGGGTTTCATATTTTTGTTTTCTGGGACAAGTTCCACTTTTTCTTTTTTGTGGTAAAACCTTTTTAAAGTAACTTTGTCGTTAAAAATTACAGCAGCAATTTGCCCATTTGGAATTCTGTATTGTTTTTTTAAAATAACATAATCACCATCCATTATGTGGGCATCGATCATGCTGTCTCCTTCAACTTTTAATGCAAAATAATTGCCAAATCCGGAAATCATCCTAATGGGGATTTCTATTTCTTCATCGATTATTTCAAACATTTCTATGCCTAAACCCGCAGAGATTTTTCCTTTTACTGGAATAGAAACACTTTCAGGTCTTTTTATCAAAGAGATTGAACGGGAATTTTTAGGATTTCTTGTTATATATCCTTTCTTTTCAAGTGCAATTACGTGAATATGTGCCCCCCTTGGAGTTAGTTTAAAGTGTTTGGCAATATCTCTAATAGAGGGAGAATATCCATTTTGTTGTATATATGAAGTTATAAAATCTAAAACTTTTTTTTGCTTTTCAGTAAGTTCTTTCATATGTCAAACACCACCTTTATTTTTAACATATTTTCAATTTTTTCAATTTTTAGGTTGTGATATGTTAAAGCTTTGAATCCATTGCCAGTTATACCATCAAATGGGCAAAATTTTACAGTGTAATCTGCGTATATTTCAACTGGAAAATATCCCAACTCGATAGAGGCAATCCAGTCGTTAACTATATCAAATATCGCATCTTCATTTTCTTTTAGTTTGTATTTGTAGTGCTTATAACTTTTGCAATTAATCTTTGGAGCATAATTTTCTTTAAAAATTTTTATTATATCTTTTAGTATTTCAAAAAAAGATTGCGCACTTATTTCGTATGCCACATCTGCTGTGTGGTCTATTTCTTTATACATTTTCATCTTCTCCCTTAATTATTGCAACGTCTGCTATTTCATCCCCGTTTGAAAGGTTTAGTAATTTTACACCTTTTGTTACCCTACTAAGAGGTCTTAGACTACTAATGTTAATTTTAATTGACATGCCATGTTTTGTGAAAATCATTATATCTTCACGTCCCATAACATAACTTACACTTACAATTTCTCCTGTTTTGGAAACATCCGATATATTCTTGATTCCCAGACCTGCCCTTTTTTGGATCCTGTATTGTGATATTTCAGTGAGTTTACCGTATCCATACCTTGTAACTGTTAAGATGTAGTTTTTTTCGTCAGATAGAAGAGTGGAACTAACTACTTCGTCGTCCTTAGAAAGTTTTATGCCAGTTACTCCCATAGCAGAGCGTCCCATTGTTCTTACTTCTGAAATGGAAAATCTTATACTCATTCCGTTTTTGGTTGCAATTAGTATTGTTTGTTCTTCACTTTCAATTTTTTGTACGGATACCAGGCTATCATCACCGTCGAAATTAATAGCTCTAAGTCCTCTTGCGTTTATATTTTCAAATTCTTTTAATGCTGTTCTTTTTACTTTTCCGTATTTTGTTACGAAGAACAATTCTCCAGAAAAGTCGTCTACTGATAACATTGTTAAGATTTTTTCATCTTTGTCAAGGTTTAAATATTTAGAAACTAATTTTCCTCTACTTGTTCTTGAATTTTCCTCAATTTGGTAATTATTTAAAAGGTAAACTTTTCCTTTTGAGGTGAAAAACAGTGTTTTACCGTGAAGATGAGTGTATATAACTTCCATTATTACATCATCATTCATCAGAGAGGAACCAGTTACTCCTTTCCCACCTCTTTTTTGAGTTCTAAATGTGGAGAGGTTCATCATTTTCAAGTAACCCTTTTTTGTTAATGAAATCACTACTTCTTTATCTGGAATTAATTCCAACTCATCGAATTTGATTTCTCTTTCTTCATGATCCAAAATTTTGCTTTTTCTTTTATCACCGTATTGTGTTTTTATATAGTATAGCTCTTCTATTATTTTTTCATACACTTTCTCATCATTTTCGATTAATTCTTTTTCTATCTTCATCTTTTCCACAAGTTCATTGTAATCCTTTATTAGTTTGGAAATTTCAAGTTTTGTAAGTCTACCTAATCTAAGATCTACAATAGCTTTTGCTTGAGTTTCTGTAAAATCAAACATTTCAATTAGTTCCCTTATAGCACTTTCTTGATCTTCACTATTTCTTATTACAGAGATTATTGTATCAATAGAACGTGAAGCTTTGATTAATCCTTCTAATATATGTGCTTTTTTAGAGTATTGTTTATAGAAAAACTGTGCTCTTCTTCTTACCACTTCAAAACGATGTTCTACGAATGCCCACATTAATTTTTTGAGGTTCATTAGGGCGGGTTTTTTTTCTTTGTCAATTACCAATAGTTGTGCATGGAAAGTGCTTTGTAATTGTGTGTGTTTGTAAAGATTATTTATAATTATATCTTCATTTACATTCTTTGGTATTTCAATTACAATTCTTAACCCTTCTTTATCCGATTCATCTCTAATATCTTTGATTTGCAAATTTGAATTTTCTGCATATTCAACTATCTTTTTTATTAGGTCTGATTTATTTACGTTAAATGGAATTTCAGTAACAACTATTTTTTTCTTTTTCTTTTCCTCTTCGACTTGTATTATACCTCTGATTGTGAAACTTCCCCTTCCTGTTGTATACATCTCACGGATTCCTGATTTCCCAATTATCTCTCCACCTGTTGGAAAATCTGGCCCAGGAATAAAATTAATTAACTCTTCTATAGAAATTTCCGGGTTTTTAATAAGTGCTACAAATCCATCCACAAGCTCTGATAGATTATGAGGAGGTATGTTTGTAGTCATTCCAACTGCAATACCAGTCGAACCATTGGCGAGTAGATTTGGAAATTTTGATGGTAAAACAACTGGTTCTTTCAAGCTACCATCAAAGTTGTCCATCATATCTACTGTGTCTTTATCTATGTCTTCTAGTAATTCTTCTGAAATTTTTGCAAGTCTTGCTTCCGTATACCTCATAGCTGCTGGTGGATCTTTGTCAATTGACCCAAAGTTCCCCTGTCCTTCCACAAGAATATATCTCATTGACCACTCTTGTGCTAATCTAACTAGCGTATCATATATTGCGGTATCACCGTGTGGGTGGTATTTACCTATTACTTCACCAACGATACGCGCAGATTTTTTGAATGGTTTGTTGTGGCTTAATCCAAGCTCGTGCATGCTGTACAAGATTCTTCTCTGTACAGGCTTTAATCCATCCCTAACATCTGGAATGGCTCTACCAATGATAACACTCATTGAATAACTAAGATAAGACTCTTTTAATTCTTCTTCGATGGATCTATTTATTTCCATTAAATTCCCTCCAGTTATGAAATTTTTGCACCAGGTTCAATATCTCTATCTACGGTTAATACTGTTAAATCGTTATTGATTTTTGCCGCAAGTAACATACCTTGTGATTCTATTCCCATTAATTTTGCGGGTTTTAAATTAAATACCACAATTATCTTTTTACCTATTAGTTCTTCTGGAGAATAATACTTTGATATACCTGCAACTATTTGCCTTTTTCCATGTTTTCCAAGATCCACAATTAATTTTAATAGTTTTTCCGATTTTTCGACCTTTTCTGCTTCAACAATTTGTGCAACTCTAAGTTCTATCTTTTTGAAATCATCTATTGTAATTAGATTATCTAATTTGACTTCTGTTTTTTCATCTTTTTTGATTGCAATTTTTTCAAATTTTTTCAGGTCAATTTTTTGAAATAGTGGTTTATCATGTATTACTTTATTTCCAGCAACAAGGGTATTCCACTTGTCAATAAATTTTTGAGGTTCAAAATCTTGCCCAAGTCTTTTAAACACTTTTCTTGACGAATCAGGCATAAATGGAAGTAACAAAGTTGCAATTTTTAAATATGCTTCAAGTGTATAGTACAAAACAGTTGCAAGCCTTTCTTTGTTTCCTTCTTTTGCAAGAATCCATGGTTTGTTTTCGTCAAAGTATTTGTTTACAAATCTAATATAATCCCAAATTGCTTCAAGTGCATTTGTCAATTTATATTGCTCCATGCAACTTAAGTATTTTTCTTTTGTTTTAAAGTATTCATTTGCTAGTGATTTATCTGACTCATTTGGTGTTTGAGGGACTGGAATTTTTGAATCGAAATTTTTGGTTACCATCGCAAGTGTTCTATGGAGCAAATTTCCGTAATCATTTGCAAGGTCTGAATTTAATCTTTGTACAAGGTTTTCTTCAGAAAAGTCCCCATCTTTTCCAAAGACAATATCCCTTGAAAGGTAATATCTTATAACATCATTTCCATATTTTTTTACAAATTCCCTTGGATCAATAGCATTCCCAAGTGATTTGCTGATCTTTTGTCCATTTACCGTAAGCCATCCGTGTGCAAAGATCTTTTTAGGTAATGGAAGCCCTACAGACATTAACATTGCAGGCCAAATTAAACTATGGAATCTATTTATTTCTTTTCCTATTAAGTGTAAATCTGCTGGCCACCATTTTTTAAACGTTTCTTCATCATTTCCGTAACCAATTGCGGAAATATAATTTATTAGTGCGTCAACCCATACGTATATAACATGTTTTGGATCATTTGGCATTCTTATACCCCAATCAAAGGTAGTCCTTGTTATTGATAAATCTTTTAAACCGCTTTCTAATATTTTCAACATTTCATTTTTTCTAAATTCTGGTTCAACAAAATCTGGATTTTCTTTAAAATGTTTTAACAGAGGTTCTGTGTATTTGGAAAGCCTGAAAAAGTAATTTTCTTCCTCAACAAAATTTAGTTCTCTATTACATGTGGGACATATGTGTTTCCCGTTTTCTATTTTTATTTCGTCTTCATTCCAATATGTTTCACAAGGAATGCAATACCAACCTTTGTATGTTCCTTTATATATATCACCATTTTCCAGCATTTTTGAAACAAAAAATTGTACAGTTTCCATGTGTTTTTTATCCGTTGTTCTGATGAAATAATCGTTGGTTATATTTAAATCTTTCCATAATTGTCTAAATTTTTCAGAAAGTTTATCACAAAGTTGTTGAGGTTCTGTTCCTTTTTTCTTTGCAGCTTGTAATATTTTTTGTCCATGTTCATCGGTACCAGTAAGGTAAAATACCTCATATCCCATTAGTCTCTTATATCTTGCAATTATGTCTCCTATGATAGTTGTGTATGCACTTCCAATGTGTGGTTCTGAATTAACATAATATATAGGGGTTGTTAGATAAAATTTTTTCACTTTTACACCTCCACAAACGGTTTATTTTCTTTGTAAAATTATACCATATAAATGAAATTTACAAGATTATGAAACAAATGTATATCATTAATTTTTGGTTAATTAGATAGGCGGATATGTAAAAACAATATTACAACAAAAAATTAATGTTAAATCTTGATTTTTAATATTAAAATATGGTAAAATAATGTTACCATATTCCAAGGGAGGGGATTATATGAAGAAATTGCTGGTTATTTTGGGGTTGTTGCTTGTTGCTTTTTCTTTCGCAAGTAGTGTTATAGTTGTGGGTACAACTGACAAGATAAGGACACTTGATCCGGCGAATTGTTATGATTATTTTTCCAGTAACATTTTGCAAAATGTTTTAGCGGGACCTGTTGATTATGAAGTTGGAACTGCAAATATTAAACCGTGGTTGTTTGAAAAATGGGATGTTTCATCCGATGGTTTAGTTTATACGTTTTATATAAGAAAAGATGCCTACTTTGAAGATGGTACACAGATCGATGCAAATATTTTCAAATTTTCTTTTGATCGCGTTATGAGGTTAAATGGTGATCCCGCATTTCTCTTATCAGATGTTGTAGAAAAGACGGAAGTGGTGGATAAATTTACATTTAAAGTACATCTTAAAAGTAAATTTTCAGCATTTGTTTCGATATTAGGGTATACAGTGGCATTTCCAGTAAATCCAAAAGTGACACCAGAGGATAGATTTTCAGATATTGCTCCTTCTGCATCTGGCCCATATAGAATTAGTGAATGGATAAGGGATGTAAGAATAGTTTTAGAGGAAAATCCAAAATATTTTGGTCCAAAGCCAAAGACTAAGAAGATAATTATCCAATTTTATGAAAATTCACAACAATTGAGACTTGCACTTGAAACGGGAGAAATTGATATTGCGTATAGACATCTTGATCCAAGGGATATTTTAGATTTACAAAATGTTTCCGGAATAAAGGTATATTTAGGCGCAAGTCCGCAAATTAGATATTTAGTGTTAAATGTTAAACAAAAACCGTTTGATAATCCTTTGGTAAGGCAAGCAGTAGCACTTTCTGTGGATAGGAGTGCCATTGTTAAGGATATTTTTGTAGATCTAGCAAAGCCATTGTATTCAATGATTCCAGCAGGTATGTGGAGTCACGAAGATGTATTTCCAAAACGCGATTTACAAGCAGCAAAGGAAATTTTGAAGATTGCAGGTTATAGTGAAAAGAATCCACTTGTTATAGATTTGTGGTATACACCTTCTCATTATGGAACTACAGAAGCAGACGTTGCACAAGTTTTAAAAAGTTCTTTGGAAGAAACAGGGATGATTAGAGTTAATATAAAGTATGCTGAATGGTCTACATATGTCGAATATTTCTTGAATGGAACAATGGGATTATTCTTATTAGGTTGGTATCCTGATTACCTTGATCCTGATGACTATTTATGGCCATTTTTAAGTGTTAGTGGTGCAAAATCTCTTGGTAGTTTCTATGAAAATCAAATAGTCGAAGATTTGATGGTTGCTGGTAGAGCAGCTACTAACCAAGAATCTCGTGAAATGATTTATAAACTTGTTCAGAATTATCATGCGGCAGAGATGCCATATATTCCTCTTTGGCAAGGTTCTGCAGATTGTGAAGCACATGATTACATTAAAGGAATTATATTAGAGCCTACCCAAATCTTTAGGTATTATCTCCTCGAAAGAAAGTAAATATCACCGCCCATCTTGGGCGGTTTTTTAAAAGGAGGGAGAATATAGTGTCCTTGAAAAGTTATATAATTACGCGTGTTATACTTGCGATTCCTATGATATTTATTTTATTGGTAATGATTTTTTTTATTTTGAGAATTATTCCAGGTGACCCTGTTTTGGCTATTTTAGGGGGAAAAGCTCCTTTGGAGGTTATAGAAGCTAAAAGACACGAATTAGGGTTGGATAAGCCTGTAATTGTCCAGTTTTTTGATTATATTGGAAATGTTTTTAGAGGAGATTTAGGGGTATCAACGCTTACAAATAGACCTGTTTGGGATGAAATTAAAGATAGATTTCCTGCAACGTTAGAATTAACAATATTTTCCTTTATAATCGCATTATTGATAGGGTTGTTTTATGGTGCGGAAGCTGCGTGGCGTAAGGATAAATCTTTAGATATTTCTGCAAGGGTATATTCTATATTACTTTATGCTATTCCCGTGTTTTGGCTTGGCTTAATGTTACAACTTTTATTTGGAGTTTATTTAAGATGGTTTCCTGTCGGCGGAAGATTATCTCCTAGGGTGTCTTTGGATATAAAGACTGGATTGTTAATTTTGGATAGTGTTTTAAACTGGAATTGGGAGGCATTTTCAGATGTTTTAAAGCATTTATTGCTTCCTGGATTAACTTTGGGACTTGTAATTTCAAGTATTTTTTTGCGTATGGTGAGAAATAATACCGTATTGATGCTGTCAAAAGATTTTGTTAAAGCTGCAAAGGCAAGGGGATTAAAGTCGAGAGTTATTTTGTATGGTCATGCGGTAAAAAATGCATTTGTTCCTATATTTACGATTATGGGAATGCAATTTGCATTGTTACTTGCCGGTGCAGTTTTAACTGAGACTACTTTTTCTTGGCCGGGGATTGGAAGTTATTTGGTGTTGAAAATAAAATATAGGGATTTTCCGGCGATTCAAGGTACAATTGTATTTTTTGCAATGTTTGTTGTGGTTATAAGTATTGTAATTGATATAGTTAATGCACTAGTAGATCCAAGGGTTAGATACTAAGGGGTGATATTGTGAGAAAAAAGTTTGTTAGCGAGCGAATTGGCGAAATAATAAATGATTTATTTAAAACTGGAACGGGTTTGCTAACCTTTATAGGTGCAATGATATTACTTTTTTACATTACACTAGCAATTTTTGCCCCGCAAATTGCTCCGTATAATCCAATTGAAAGAGTTGGACGATCTTTGACCTCCCCAAATGATCAATTTGTTTTTGGTACGGATAATCTTGGTAGAGATATACTTAGTAGGGTAATCTATGGTGCAAGAATAGCTTTAACCATAGCATTTATTGCAGTTTTAATAGCTGCTGGTGTTGGAATACCATTGGGATTAGTTTCCGGTTATTTAGGTGGTGCATTTGATAGGGTTTTGACGTTGATAATGGATGCAATTTATTCTTTCCCAGGTCTGATACTTGCTATTGCAATAGCGGCGGTTTTAGGTCCGGGTGTTGTAAATATTTCTGTTTCTATAGCCGTTGTTTATACTCCGACGTATTTTAGGGTCATAAGGAATCAGGTTAGTTCTATTAAAAGTGAATTGTATGTTGAAGCAGCACGTGCTTTGGGCGCAAAAAATTATGAGATTCTTTTAAAATACATTTTTCCAAATGTTTTGCCATCAATAGTGGTTGTACTGTCAATGAATCTTGCAGATGCCATTATGACCGAAGCAGGATTGTCATTTTTGGGGTTAGGTATAGCACCTCCTACTCCAGATTGGGGATTTGATCTGAGTAATGGTCAAAGGTTTGTTTTAAGTAAGGCCTGGTGGGGACTACTTTATCCAGGACTTGCTATTGTGACAGTAGTATTGGGATTTTCAATGTTTAGTGAAGGGTTAAACGAGTTGTTGAATCCCACTATTAGAGAAAGAAGGTGAGTTTGTGTCAGTATTTGAAGCAAGAGGATTAAAAATATATTATAAAACAAAGCGTGGATATATAAAAGCGGTTGATAATATAAATTTTTCAATAGAGAAGGGTCAAGTTGTGGGCCTTGTTGGTGAATCTGGGTGTGGTAAATCAACATTTGGACAAGGAATATTAAAAATATTACCTCCTACGACTTTTTACAATGGGGTTATGGAAATCGAAGGGAAAAATTTAGTTACAATGGGCGAGGAAGATATTAGAAAAATCAGAGGGAAAAAGATAGGAATGATTTTTCAAGATCCGATGACTTCGTTGAATCCAATAATGAAGATTGAGAAGATATTTTATGAAACATTGAAGACTCATGAGCCTGATATTACTTTAGAGGAGGCAAGGGAAAGAACAGCAAGGGTTTTAGAAAAGGTAGGAATTAAACCGGAGCGCATGAAAGAATATTCATTCCAATTTAGTGGTGGAATGAGGCAAAGGGCTATGATTGCACTTTCGTTGGTGTTAAATCCTACATTGGTAATAGCAGATGAACCTACTACTTCATTGGATGTAATTGTCCAAGCTCAAATAATGGAATTGTTAAATGAATTAAGAAGAGAATATGATATGTCCATGATTTTAATTACTCATGATTTGGGAGTTGTTGCGGAAGCTGCGGATAAAATTTGTGTAATGTATGCTGGACACATTATTGAAGAGGCAAAGAGTGAAGAATTGTATTATGCTCCAAAACATCCATATACACAACTTCTTCTTAAGAGTATTCCAAATACAAATATAAATGATTTGGATTTAAAATATATTCCTGGTTCTCCTCCAGATCTTTTAAATCCGCCAAAAGGATGTAGATTTGCCCCTAGATGTCCGTTTAAGAAGGAGATTTGTGAATTAAAGGAACCTAAAGTTGTCGAAATCGATGGTAGTAAGGTAAAGTGTTGGTTATACAGTGAGGTGAAAGTATGATATATGTTAGAAATTTGGTAAAACACTTTCCCATAAAAAGGACAATAGGTGAAGTTTTAACAAGGGTACCGCAGCGTTTTGTGAAAGCCGTTGACGGAATAAGTTTTGATATAAAAAGAGGAGAAACTTTTGGTCTTGTTGGAGAATCAGGTAGCGGAAAAACAACCACAGGAAGACTTCTTTTAAGGTTAATTGAGCCCACTGCTGGGGAAATTTTTTTTGAGGGTACAGATGTTACCAAGTTAAGCAAAGAGGAGTTAAGAAAATTTAGAAAAAACTTTCAAATTATTTTTCAAGATCCAATGGCGGCTTTAAATCCGTATATGAAGGTTGGAGAAGCGATAAAACATGGCCTTGAGATACACAATATTGGAAATAGTAGAATGGAAAGAAAAAAGATGGTAAAGCAAATGCTTGAGAGGGTTAACCTTTCTCCAGCTGATGATTTTTATTATAGATATCCACATGAACTTTCAGGTGGACAAAGACAGAGAATAGTGATTGCGCGTGCGTTAATTTTAAGACCAAAATTTGTAGTTGCCGATGAGGCTATAGCAATGTTGGATGTATCAGTAAGATCACAATTACTACAACTATTAATTGACTTAAAGAAGGAGTTTAATTTAACATTTTTGTTTATTACACATGACCTTGCAACAACGAAGTATATTTGTAATAAAATTGGTGTGATGTATCTTGGAAAATTAGTTGAAGTAGGTGATTTTAAGGATATTTACCTCGAGCCTTTACATCCTTATACAAAAGCTTTGATTTCAGCTGTTCCAGAACCTGATCCAAAGAAAAAAAAGAAAAAAATTATACCACAAGGAGAAGTTCCTAACCCAATTAATCCACCAAAGGGATGTAGATTTCATCCAAGGTGCCCATTCGCAATGGATATATGTCGCCAAAAAGAACCTAAATTAATTGAATATAAAGGGCGGAAGGTTGCATGTCATTTGTATAAATAACCCCCGTTTATCGGGGGCTATATGTTCCAAATTTCTTCAAATGTATGTGGAGTTTCACAGTATTTGCATACAAGCTCTCCTTTTTCGTTTTTTATAAAAAACGCTTCTGCATTTTCACCGTGCGCAGGGTTTGTTATACAATTTTCGTTTTTGCATTTTAACTCTGCAAATCCATAAATATAAGGTGGAAGAGAAATTCTATATTTTTCCACAACCTTTGAGTTTTTGATAATATTAACCGTTGTATTTGGAGATATGGCAGAAAGTTTTTTTATTTCTTTCTTTGATAAATACCTGTCTGGAAGGCTTATGTACCCTTTAAAATTCCCGTCTTGTGATTGGAATATACCATCTGCACTATCAATGTCATACAATTTTAAGATTTTTCTTATTTTTACTATAGTTTCGTAGATTTGAGCTTTTGATTTTCCTTTTGCAATGTGATCTATTACCGTTCCATTTTCAATTGGTTTAATTCCCCTTTTTCCTTCTTTTAAAATTCCCTTAGTGCCATTTGTAATATTGGCTGGGATTATAAATTGTTCATCTATAATGTTATTTATTTTTTTGTCTAAATCCGTTTCAAGTGCTCCACCAAGCATAGAAAGTAAAACGGTTCTAGTCCAATATCCATTTATTGCTTGTTCTTCCCAACCGTTGAGTGGTAATGTATCCAGAAATGTGGGAATTGTCGGATACATTTTGTGCCTTGGAAGAGGGTGATAAAATTTTACATTTTTAGGTAACTTTTCCAAAAATTCCTTCCTAAATGTAACACTACTTCTTAAAACGTGTTCTTTTTCGAGGATATCTTCCCCCATTCTTTCAAGTTGTAACCTTGTGAAATACCAAATTGGGGCAATGTTTTCATTTTTTAAATAATTTTCAATTGAATCAAATAATCTAATTTCAAAACCATTTTTTTTCATTTTTTCTACATAGTGAATAGGCATAGAAAGTTCTTCGGGGGCAATTAAATCAACTAAGACATTTTTAAAAATTTTTAAACCATTTGCCTTAGAATGTACAGTTCTGCCATGCAAAAGATCTCCAACAAGTGCAATATGAATATAGGAATTATCAAAATTCAATTGTTCCAAAAATGTGAATTCATCAAGCAATTCTTGAGTTGGATGTTCATGTTTTCCATCACCTGCATTTATGAATGAGGGTTTTTCTAAACCGTGCCTTTTTGTGAATTCATATACTTTTTCATCAAGGTATTTGCAAGTTCCTTCAAGTTTTGTGCGGACTATGAAAATTGAATAATTGCTGTATCCTGTTAACATGTTAAATGTATCTACATAACTTTCCTTCTTATTAAATGAAGAATGTTCTGAATCAAAAATGTTTACTTTGGCGTTTTTGTGGAATTTTGCTGCATTAATGAATGATTCTTTTGTCCTAGTACTAGGTTCAACGAAGATGATATAAATTCCTACATCTTTTTTGATTTGAAATTTACTGGTATCTTTCTTTTCTTTCCAAAGTTGTTTTAGAAGTTTTGTTTTTTCGTACAAAAAGAGTTGTTCTTCAACTGAAAAATCGTTGATAACGGTAAGACTTCTCCCAAGAAAATTCACTTTCCCCCCACCTCCTAAATATTATTAAATTAAAAAAAAGAGCCCAAATGGGCCCATTATGCAATATCTAAATTTTCTTCTTTTAATACATCTAGAAAAGCTGAGACAACTTTTGGATCAAATTGTTTGTTTGAATTGTTTATTATTTCCTGCAAAGCAAATTCATATGTTAAGGCATCTCTATATGCTCTTTTACTAGTCATAGCATCCCAACTATCTGCAACACTGATTATCCTTGAAATAATCGGAATCATCTCGCCTTTTAACCTCCCTGGATATCCTGTTCCATCCCACTTTTCGTGATGATGATATACATAGGTTGCTATATTTTTAAGTGTTTCAGACGTTGATAAGAATTCAAAACCATATATAGGATGTTTTTTTATTATTTCATATTCTTCCATAGTAAGAGAGCCTTCTTTATTTAAAATACTATTTGGAATTGCTATTTTTCCTATATCGTGAACAAGACCTGTCCAATATGCATCTGAAATTTCCTGTGAAGATAAATTAAGTTTTTTTGCAATTTTTTGGGATAACTCTGCAACTCTAAGTGAATGACCTTGGGTATATCTGTCATAATATTCTAATATTTTTATCATAGAAAGCATAAGATCAATTTGGAATTTTCCATGTTTTTTAATTAGATTTTTAATTAGTTCAGATGAAGAGATTAAAGAAGAAATTATCTCAAGTTTTTCGGTTTTTGATTTAGAAATCTTAGACTTTGAATGAAGTATTAATCTTACTCCTAATGTATTGTCTATTGTAAAGTCTTTTACAAAGTAATCTTTGTAAAAAAATAATTTATCGTTGTATTCGATTTTTTGGCCAAAAGAAGATACTTCATTAAATTTATTTCCTTCTTTTACTAAAAAAATGCCCGAATCAATTTCGGGAAATTCTTTTGAAATAAACGATAACGCTTTTATTGGAAAATCATTGTTCTCATTTGTAAGTTGATTTGTAAAATCAAACACTACTTCTTTTAAGTTTATTTTTTTACTTTTAGCTAAATTAAATAAAAATAATGTTGTTATTAGCGAGTATATGGATAAAATTATTAGCAAAAACTCCAAAGTTTATCCCCCTTCCTACGTTAATTGTACTTTTAAAACTTCTTTTTACAACCTATTTTAGAAAAATATCTTGAAACAAATTAATCAAAGTTTTTTTACGTGTAATTTAAGGTATTTGTTCGATAGTCGAATAAAAGCGTTTTTTAGGCATTTGTGTTGTCTAGAATAAAAATTATAATAAAAAAATAAAAATATATTGACAATGTCTAAAAATGGATGTATAATAAAATTGGACATGATAAAGGAGGATTAGCATGGAGAGTTATGCGAAGATTTTAAAGCTTCACGATATAAGACCAACTATTCAGAGAATACAGATTTTAAAATTTATAATTGAAAGTAAAGTACATCCATCTGCTGATGAAATATACGAAGAGTTAAAGTCAAAGATACATGCTATTTCAAGGGCTACTGTTTATAACACCGTTAATTTGTTGAGTGAGAAAGGGGTAATAAAAGAGGTAATTACACCATCTGCGATAAGATATGATTATGAAATTGTTCCACATCATCATTTTTTCTGTTTGAAGTGTAAAAAAGTTTACGATGTATTTGGTGAATTACCAGAAATTCAAAAAGTGGATAGTATAGATGGGCATTTGGTAAAAAAAATCCAGTATTGTTTAGTTGGAATTTGTAAAAAATGTTTAAATGGAGGTGAGTAGTATGAGTTTACCACTTATTGGGGAGAAGGTTCCAGAATTTGAGGCAGTTACTACGAAAGGAGTTATAAGGTTTCCAGATGATTTTAAGGGAAAATGGGTTGTGTTATTTAGTCATCCGGCGGATTTTACACCAGTTTGTACAACGGAATTTGTTGCGTTTCAGAAGAGATACGATGAATTTCAAAAGATAAACACGGAATTGGTTGGATTAAGCATTGATCAGGTATTTTCACATATAAAGTGGGTTGAGTGGATCAAAGAAAAACTTAATGTTGAAATTAAATTCCCAGTTATAGCAGATGATAGAGGGAAAATTGCAGAAATGCTTGGGATGATTCATCCAGCAAAAGGTACTAATACGGTAAGAGCTGTATTCATAATTGATCCAAAAGGAATTTTAAGAGCTATTCTTTATTATCCACAAGAACTTGGAAGGAACATGGATGAGATTTTGAGAATGGTAAAAGGGTTGCAAACAGTTGATGAGAATGGAGTTGCTTTGCCAGCAAATTGGCCTAACAATGAACTTGTCAATGATGAGGTAATTGTTCCACCTGCAAGTAGCGTAAAAGAAGCAGAACAAAGGTTAAAGGAATACGAATGCTACGATTGGTGGTTCTGTCATAAAAAGTTAAAATGATATTTTGGAGGGGAAAACATGAAGAGATACGTATGTAGTGTATGTGGATATGTATATGATCCAGAAGTAGGGGATCCAGACAATGGGGTAGAGCCAGGGACACCATTTGAGAAATTGCCAGAAGATTGGGTATGTCCAGTATGTGGGGTAGGCAAAGACCAATTTGAAGTAGAAGAATAAGTGGGAAGATCGG